>JAGLSB010000793.1 GCA_023135955.1 Bacteroidales bacterium
ATTATTCAGCCATATAGTGTGGTTGCTGTTAATCCAGTTTGGGTTGTTTCTCCAGCCATCATTGACACTGATGTTAAACCTGTAAACCGCATTCAGGTTTCCTCCCAGAATTTCAACAAAGCCGCCTTCGCAATGCTTCATGAAATTATATTGAACGAAAGTGTTCACGCATTCATGATCAATATGAATGCCGTGAGAATCGAGGTAGCCATTAGCATACAGGCACTGATTATGTTGTATTACCGTATTGTGGCTGCGCCATGTCCATACCGAACTCCCTCTTCCCGGCATACGCGGGTCGGTACTGGCTCCCGGGTGATTGAAAAGATTATTTTCGATCAAACAGTTATAGGTACGTGAAGGCAGAATGTTGGTTCCCCCCAGATAATGAAACTCATTGTTTCTAAAAATAAGGTTTGCATTCCGGTTGATGGAGTCGTTGCCAATTCCCGCTGAAGCACCCAAATGTTTGCTATGCACTCCCAGACGTTGAATATCTGTAAAATAACAATCCTCTACCAGCACATTCTGAATGTTTTTCTCGATCCCGTGCTCTATGTTTTTTGCCGATTCCAGGCGTAGTCCTGCAACTTCAAGCTTATTAAAATCTTCCGGATCGTTCATCTCGGTAACAGCATAAACATTTCTGAATGTCATATTTCTAAAAACAAAGTTTTTCATGACCTCAGATCCGGTATTGTGGATGTATATCCCATAAGCATCAACATCGTCAATCCCCGTTCTGCTATGTTTCCTTTCATTTTGTATCTCCAGTCCATCAAACACAATGTTGTCGTTATTCAGAACATAAACTGCTTCCTGGTAATCTCCGCCCCCGGCTTCCCCCACCTGTCCGGTAATTACGGGTTTTTCCCCTTCGCCATAAGCTGTAATTACAATCCGGGCGTCTTCAGAGCCTGAGCCATTCACAATGAAGTGTCCGTCAAACTGATCACCCCTCATAAAAAATACAGAATCATCAGGCTGAAGCTCCGTGGAGCTAATTTTCTCAAGGCTGGCGAAAGGAGCCTCTTCATTCCCGGTATTTTCATCATTACCCAAAGAGCTGCTGATGTAGTATGAGTTACCGGTCTGAGCGTGAGAGCCCATCATAAATAATAGTCCGATAACAATAATCCAATAATTCCTTTCTCGTATCATAATTCCATTCATCTTGTTCTTGTCTGAATTTGCTTATTCAGAATCATTGTTGTTAATGTAATTTACTCTCCGTTCAATATAATTCTCTCCCATTAAATTCTCCGGAATCAACTCCGCACTGATTCTCAACGGATAGGGTGAGTTAATATCCTTTAACAAAGTTGCCGTATTTAAAATAAGCAGCGATTCTGCAAGCTTTGTTGATTTGGCAAGTGCTTCATTGATTACGACTGTCGGGTCTTCTTCTTCGATCAATGCAAGATATTCAGCGGCCCTCACTCTGTTAATAGGTTCCTGGTCATTCAACGTCATTACCTTTATATCCGGAATAAAATCTCTTGCCTCTTCCCCAAAAGTACTGCAAACAATCAGTCCCCAATATCTTTCCAGATGGTTGTCTGACTGTAAACTCTTTTCGATTCCTTCCTTTGCATCATCAAATTCCAAAAGTGCTAAATCTGCAATAGCTATGAGTTTTTCAATTTCATCTTTTCTTTCCATCCCAAATCCGGAAGGATTCATCACAGCATTATCCAAAAAATAATGTTCGGGATAAAATCCCAGGTCGGAAACATCCATAATTTTCTCCTTTAGGCTATTCCGCATCGAATTCAGAACCTCAGCATATTGGGGGTCCTTTGCAAGATTATTCAATTCATAAGGATCATTTTCCAGATCATATAACTCTTCGGGATTTTTGGTTCTGAAAAAGGAACTCTGATTGTTGTCCAGTTCGCCTTTCTTAAAAAGTTCTCTCCAGTTTTCATAGGCGAGCATAATATACCTGTAATCATTTTGCAGGGCATCTATGTTGAAAGCCTGGTAGTTCCGGATATATTTATAATTTCCTTTCCGGAGAGCCCTGACAAGATCGTACTTTTCGTCAAACCTGTCGGCGTAGGAAAATGTTTCGTCCCGCTTTTTGAGTTCCTTGCTCTTTATGCCTTTGCCCAGGAAAGGGTTTCCGTCCATTTCTTCCGGCACCTCAATTCCGGCGAGATTCAGCACTGTTGCTCCAAAATCGACAAAACTAACGAAGGCATCAACTTCTGTCCCGCGGCTGTTGTGAGCGATGGCTTTATATTTTTCGGGAACATAAATCACTAACGGCACCTTTAATCCCTGTTCCTTCAAATAACCCTTGCTGCCGGGAAGAACTCCGCCGTGATCTCCAAAATAAAAAATAAAGGTATTGTCGAGCAGCCCGTCTTCTTTTAATTGATTTACGATCTTCCCTACCTGCTGATCCATCTCCATGTTTCTGTCATAATATCTTGCATAAGTATATTTAAACAATTCATTTTGAGGGTGATATGGAGGAATAAAAACCGAATCGGAATCGGTTGTATTTTGTTGTTTTTGCATTTGCTCAGCGGTAAAATGCAATCTGCTTTCATGCGTTACTCCAATGTTCTGAACATGAAAAAAGGGTTGATTTTCTTCTCTGTTTCTCCAACTTGCTTTATTAGATGATTCGTCCCATACATTATCAGCTTTTATGATATTATAATCTTCCTTTGCGTTGTTTGTTGTATAATAGCCTGCATCTCTCAAATATGCAGGAAACATTCTTAAGCCCTCCGGCATGGGGACCTGTTGTATTTTCCTGTGATAGTGGGCGCCTATTCCGGGTGCATAGCGGGAAGAAATTAATGTTGAACGGGCCACGCTGCAGACAGGAGCATTAGAGAATGCGTGAGTATAAACAATTCCGTTTTCAGCAAGGAATTCAATATTTGGTGCCGGAACACCTTTTTCATCATAAAGCTGAAGAAAGTTACTTGAATTATCTTCAGAAGTTATCCAAATAATATTTGGTGCTTGCACTTCTTTTACCTGCTCGCAGGAGGAAAACACTACAGAAACGGCCAGTAATTCTCCCGCGATTAAAAATTTATTAAAATGATTCATCATAAACTATTTTTTATTTTTTGCCTTTTTTTTCCAGGCGTCGGTGTGAATTAGTCCAAGAAAAGCAGGCTCTATCAATTCTTCGTTCCAGGCTGCTCTTAAGCTTTCCAATTCTTGTGTTTTTTCTTCATTCTGTTCTGAAAGGTCAGTTGTTTCCCCAATATCATTCCCTAAATGATACAATTGTTTGATCTTATTTTTATTTGAACTGATTAATTTATAATCGCCTTTTCTTACGGTAAACTTATCCTGATCAAATTTCCGGAGAAATAAAATATCGTGAGGTACTCCCTGTTGATCTCCGTTCAGGTAGGGATAGATGTTGACCCCGTCGAGTGGTTTTTCATCGTTCAGGGGGGCGTTTGACAAAGCTGCAATTGTGGCAAAAATGTCCATTGAGGAAACCGGATGATCAAATTCACCCGGAGTTATCTCCCCCTTCCATTGCATAACAAAGGGAACCCGGTAGCCTCCTTCAAACACATCGCCTTTCCCTCCTCTAAGTGCCCCGTTGTCGGATGCATTTTTGGTTTCAGGCCCGCCATTGTCAGACAAAAAGAAAACAAGTGTATTTTTGTCAAGCTGGTTCTCTTCCAGTTTATCAAGAACGCGACCAACGCCATCATCCACTGCGCTTACCATAGCAGCATAGGTTTTTCTTTTTGGATTTTCTATGTTTTCAAATCTTGAAAGATATTCTTCAGTGGCCTGAAGGGGAAGGTGGGGAGCGTTGTATGCAAGAAAAAGGAAAAACGGCTTCTCCTTATTCCTCTCAATAAAGCTTACTGCTTCGTCCGAAAATTCATCGGTCAGGTACTTATCGATGGGCTCGTGATCGTGATTCCTCATTATCCACGTTCTGTAACTTTCATTTTCTGAGTTTATTGCATAACTATCTTTAATGGTAAGAGCCTCCGGGAAAAACTGATGTCCGCCCCCAAGATGTCCATAAAATTCATTAAACCCTCTGTTCAGCGGATGATTGCTAATATGTGCCCCGAGGTGCCATTTGCCGATTATTCCTGAATAATAACCGACTTTGCTGAGTGTTTCGGCCAGGGTGCTTTCATCCTGGGATAGGCCCATATTCGGGTCATTTGGTCTGTATTGTACATTTCTCTCATATCCAAATCGTTGAGGATATCTGCCTGTAATAAATCCTGCCCTGCTGGGAGAACTGACTGAATAGGTCGTATATCCGCTTGTAAAGTTTATCCCGTTTTCAGCTATCCGGTCCATATTGGGTGTGGGTATATCCTTACAGCCGTTAAAGCCTACATCGGAATGGCCCATATCATCAACCATAATTACAATCAGGTTAGGACTTTTTTTCTCTTCTTCAGGCATACAGGCGGATAAAAATCCGGTTCCTCCAAAAAAGATCATAGTTCCTGCAATACCAAGGCTTCTTTTATTTAAATAATTATAGGGCTTTGTCATGATAAATTCGTTAATTATTGATTATTACTTTACTGGTTATTACTGTTTCGTCGCCATGAATTCTCAGAAGGTACATTCCTTTTAACCCTTCAGGAAGGGTAAATCTCATATGATGAGGGTCAAGAGGAAGTTTTAATAATGGTCGTCCATCCAATGAAATCAGATCGACAAACCCGGGCGATTTTGTTTCATGGGCAATATTCAAATGAGTAATGGCCGGGTTGGGATAAACATTTGGGCTGTGTTGTTCATAAACGTCTGCAGCCTTAATGGTGCTTGTATCTTTGTATGAAAATATCAGGTCGGCCCGTAAAGACAGGTCCTGATCATAAGACACAAACTGGTCGTTTAGTACAGAAACACCGATCTTAACTGTGTCGTTTACCTCGTTATAGGGGAGTGCTGCATTGCCAATAAGCTCAAACTGCACCATAGAGGAGTCTATCCAGACAATATTACCATAAGAGATTCCTTCCGGCAGGCCTTCAACGGTCCATGAAGATTCATTAATATTTTGGCTGAATGCATCATTATGAAAAATGAGGCTTATTATTTCCCCTTCTTCTTCCCCCTGTATTATTTCACCATCGTAATATAATCTCAGGTAAGGGACAGGCTCTTCATACAAAAAAAAATTATCCACTCCCATAGGGGCGTTTGCACTGCCTGTAACGATGAAATTCACGTTCTGCAATCCTTCTTCAATACTGAATTTTGACTCAGACACTACCCAGTCGTCAACAGATATATCCACTTCAGAAATAAGATAAACGAAATCGTCCGATTTAACCTGTAGGCTCCTTGCTCTTTTCAGGCTGTCGGCCGGATCTTCAATTTCAACTTTTGAGGCTACCGACCATTTATATGTCCTCCCTGCAGATAAACTGAGGGGGACAACAAGGGCCGCCCAAAAAGCGTTTGTAAGGGCAAATTGTTTTCCTTCGTATGGCCCCAGACTTGCTGTATCGTCAGACACATGAACAGTGCCGTTCTGCCCCCATAATTTGTAGCTGCTGATTGTTTCAAGATCGGTCCCCACAGGATAGCTTTCAAAATCGTCCTGAAACACAGGTTCAACCTCACCGGAAATCATTTCCAGGAGCTTCTTTTTAAGGTCTTTTTTAATTTCTATATATTCAGCTTTGTAGGCAAGGTTATACCATTCGTTCACATCAGTTCTGTGGTCATATAATTCTTCACTGCCGTCTTTGTAGAGTATGTATCTCCGGTCCTTTGTTCTTAGTGAATAATTCTGGTCCAAAACCGGCCCGTTGGCTCCTGTCACCCCGATAACCGTAAGTGCCCCTTCCGGGCCTTCCCATTCGGTTGTATCCGGATTTTCGAGGAAAGGCCTGAGGCTGAACCCACCAAGATCACCTCCCTGCTCAGATATTTTATGATTTCCTTCGAGGCCGCACAGATCTACCAGGGTAGGATAAAGATCTATCAGAGAAACTGGATGTTCAACTTTCCCTCCGGGATTTGTGTCAGGCGTTTTTATCACAAGAGGAACCCTGGCACTTTCTTCCCAGGCCGAATTTTTAAACAGATATTGCTTTTCGCCCATTTGCCAGCCGTGATCAGTGGTTAGAACAACAATTGTATTATCCTTGTACTTACTGTTCTCCAGCCCCTCCATAACAAGCCCTATCTGTTCGTCAACAAAGGTCACACAGGCAAGATATGCCTGTAGAAATTTTTTCAGTGCGAGTTCCTTGTCTCCGTCATAAGATTCAATAATGGTACGGTAATATCTCAATCCTTTCTTATCCGCATCAAAATTATCTTTATAGTAAGTGTCTTTTTCATCTCCCTCAAGCCAGTCGGCAAGCTCAAGTTCTTCGAGCGGATACATATCAAAATACTTTTTAGGGGCATGTAGGGGTGTATGAGGCTTAACAAATCCTATTCCCATAAAAAAAGGCTTGTCAAGGTTCTGAGCCTCAAACTCCTGTAATTTTTCCACTGCCCACTGAGCATGCAGTTCATCCTGCATAAGGTCGCGGTCTGTTTCACTAACATACCTGAACGGAGTAAGGTCGTTCCCATATACCCATCCTGGCTCACCCTGATTTCCCCATGATATTCCGGCTGAGGCCAGATCGCCATAAGAACCGTCTATTGCCCCGATTTCCCGATAGGGAGAGGGAACTCCGGGATGAGCCCCTACTTCATTGCCATCGTAATAGATCGGGCCATAATTATATTTTTTATTCAAGCCCCATTCATCCCAAAGTGCAGGCTCGTGCTCATGCATTAATTTTCCGCTTCCGGCAAGATGATATCCGTTCTCACTAAATAATTGCATAAGAGGTTTGTTGTATTTAAGAACGGGCTGCTTTGTTCTTCCGATCCAGCCAAAATCCTTTGAGTCGTGAGGATAAACCCCTGTGAACAGGCTGTTTCTGGAAGGCATACTTACCGGACAATTTGATGCAGCATTTACAAATTGTATTCCTAAGGTGGCAAGAGCATCCATATGAGGCGTAATTGCCTGCGGGTGTCCTCCGAAAACACCCTCATAATCGTTCAGGTCGTCACATATCATAAAAATAACATTGGGAGGGTCACCTTCCTGTGCCTGAGCCATTATTGGAAACAGGAGGGAGGATATTGCACCATTAATAAATATTTTACTTATAATCTTCATTTTAAACTATTATTTACCAGTAAACATAAAATATCCAACATAGCTAAATTAAAGTATATATTTTAAATTTCCGGTTATTTAACCTTCATGTAAAGAGCTGATAAATTACAATATGTATGTTGGCAAAAATTCAGGAATGAGGTAAACTATTTTCATCAGTAACAGCCTAACAATTGATATTCTGAATGTTAATATATGCATCTAAAGATTAATTCTATCGTTAACCGGATTTTCATTAGATATTTCCAGTCCGGATAATATTCCATCCTCGGCTTCATATTTCAGAATTGTTTGTGAAAACACAATTCCTGATGTCAGGATTAAGCAAAAAAATATCAAAACTTTTTTCAAATTGCCCATCACTGCTATTTTATTCAATCCCATATCTTCCATTTTACTATTATTCAGAATATCAGGCCTAAATTATTTTTCTATAATATCCATTACCTGATTTTTCAAATCTTCCATAACATCTGCATAATTTTCATCGCCGGCAAGGTTATTCCATTCATAAGGATCTATTCTATGATCATAGAGTTCCTCTTTGCCGTTGTTGTACATAATATACCTCCAGTCTTTCGTGCGATAGCTGTAATTTTGCTTCATAATATATTCATCTTCGGGCAGGCGCGTAAGTTCAACGTGCCATTTAGCAGAAGGGTTACTTATGAATCCAAGGCCTTCGACAGGCTTATTAATTCCCGAGCCAATCAGGGTAAGTGCTCCTTCGGGGCCTTTCCAGTCGGCAGATCCAGGATCTTCAAGAAATGGCTTTAGGCTGAATCCTTCAATCCCCGGAGCATCGTCAGTTCTTTTTGTCTCCCCCTCAAGGCCGCACAGGTCGGTAAGTGTTGGATATATATCGATAAGAGACACAGGGTGGTGAACTGTTTGCTGTTTTTCAGAAATTCGGGGATCTTTGATAATCAGGGGTATCCTTGTGCTTTCTTCCCAGGGTGAATTTTTATACAGATATTCTTTTTCTCCCATTTGCCAGCCATGGTCGCTGGTAAGAATTATTATTGTATTATTGCTAAATTTACTATTCTCAACGGCTTCTATAACCTTTCCGATCTGTTCGTCGACGAAAGCAACACATGCCAGGTAAGCCTGCATAAAAAGTTTGAGTCCTTTTTCTTCATCACCGTAAGCCTTTTTAAGAGCGTCATAATAATGCAGGCCAACATCTTCGGGAGGGAAAACGCTTCTGTAATAACTATCGTCAAGATCTCCTTCTTTTATTTTGGGCAGTTCTATTTCGTCAAGTGGGAACATATCAAAGTATTTCTGTGGAGCATATAGGGGAGTGTGTGGGTTAACAAATCCTACACCCAGAAAAAAGGGCTTTCCGTTGTCATTTTGCTCCATTTCAGAAATTTTCTCTATTGCCCAGTTGGCATGCATTTCATCGGGCATCAGGTCTCGTTCATCATCATTAACATACCGGAACGGATATGGCCCGTAGGTCCAGCCCGGGGGGTTGGACCCTGTTTCATCATCGGGAAATTCCGGGATATCTGACAAGGGGGCAAAAGAACCGTCAACAATATTAATACTTCTGAAAGGTTCAGGTACTGAGGGGTGTCCAACAGACTTTTCCCCGTTATATGCATGAGGGCCGTAATTGATTCTCCTTGTAACGCCCCACTCATCCCAAAGTGAGTCAACATCTTTATGAAGAAGCTTTCCGCTTCCAAGTATGTGATAGCCTTCTTCCCGAAATAATTCAAGGAATGTCCTTGTATCCTGAAGAACAGAATTTTTATATTGCGGTGTCCATCCAAAATCTTTGGATGTATGCGGATAAATTCCGGTAAACAAACTATTTCTTGATGGCTGGCTTAGTCCGACATTAGTATGAGCATTGGAGAAGCTGGTCGCCGTTTTGGCAAAGTTCTCAATATTTGGCGTTTTAATATCAGGGTGCCCTCCCAGGTCTGAATTGTAATCATTCAGGTCGTCGCATATAATAAAAAGTACATTGGGCTTACTTTCGGATTTCGCCTCCGGCTCACGGGAACAACCGGATACAACAGTGCCGAGCATCAACAAGGAAGAAAAGCTTAAATAAGTGTTCATAGATATTAATATAAAATCAAGATTCGCATCTCTGAATGAAACTATCTCTTAAATCTCAAAAAACCGGCCCAGAATCGAGCCGGTTTTTTAAACTATCCTTAATTAACCAATATAAGATTCAGTATAACTATATAATTTATCTATAATTTTCTGATCTTGGTAATATCCTTTACAAAAACAGTGTCTTCTACTTCCCAAAAAGCATCTTCAAAATTTTCCTGCCAGACAACGACCTGTGAAAAGCCTGAATGGGCAATAGTAAATAATGCAAGCGAAAGTAAAATTTTCTTCATAATAATTTAATTTCTGGTTTTTAGAATAGATGATATTATTTAGTTCATACAAAATTACTTAAACAAAAATACAGAGACTTATCAGATATTACCATATAATTGTCATTTTTTAGTTATTATCCATAAGAAATGAAATTATTGCAACTCTTTACAGATACAATATTAAAGTACAATAATTTTCCCTTTCCACACATATTCTCTATCTTCTATAGTTATAAAAAGCGGGCCTTTAACTGTTTCAGGAAGTTTAATGTCAGAATTATTAGTATGCATCCCTGAATATACTTGTTTCCCGTAAGTTGTAAAAACTGAAATCCTTGTCCTGTCAGAATTTTGAGTAATTACTTTAAAGCTTCCATCGGAAGGATTTGGAAAAATATTGATTGCTTCCTGTTCCGGCAGAAGATTATTTGAAGAATTATTTATTGTATCCCTTCCTGATCGCCTGTCATACATCATTTCCGATGTTTCCTTAACGGCATTTATTAATTCAGGATAAGGCTGATCGGTAACATTTACCAATCCAATCCTGTAGTTTTCTCCGTCTTTCCTTCCCGTCACCATCTGATCGGGCCATGTAAACCAGTGCGCCCCGACAATATTGGCATTTGATGCCGCTTCTTTGATGTATTGCTTAAAGAGTTGGCCCTGTTGATAAGGATCATAAGCTGATTTAAGTCCAACACCCCAAACACCGTGCGTTCCTGTGCCAAAATGAAATTCACCAATAATAAGAGGCTTATCTGCCTCCATGCTGATACTGAAGTCCTTAACGGTATAATTATAAATATTTACACTTACAACGTCGCAATGCCTTGATGCTGCATTCTGAACAATACTGTTGTTAAAAGTAGCTGAATGCAGCCTGCTTCCAAGATACAGATGATTTGGCATAGCTGCTTTGACTTCTTCGGCAGCTACACTGTAGTATGTATCGGCAAAGAGGTCGAGATACTTGTCCATATCTGCACGGAAGGCTGTTGTAAATGAAGAGGAACCGGCCCCGTTTACTGAGGTAAAAGAATCGAAGTTACTGTTCCATGATGCATTCAGGTTTTCAATACCTGTATATTTATTTTGAAGAAAATTCTCCATAGCAAGGCGGGCAGGAACAGAATTATCGAGAGTAAGCACCTGGTCAGGTATATATTCTTTTTCTCCCCAGTCAAGCTCATTATTTACAAAAATCCCAATATTCCAGGGGTCATTATTCCTGTTCTGTGCTGATTCTAACAAGCTCTTAAGGCTGGCACGGTATTTTTCAGAGAATGGATCAATCATTTTTTCAATTGCTCCTAAGCCTGACTTTAAAGGATGAATAATAAATGTATACGGGTGTTCAGGCTTTTCCGGCAAACCAGACCAGGCTCCATAAGTATTTATCCCCCATGACTTCATCCTGCCTTCTGTAACCTGAGGATGTAAAGAATCTCTTTCCTGGCCGTATTTTCTCAAAAGATTTATTTCGTAAAAATTGATAAAGTTATTTTCTGTTTCCTG
>JAGLSB010000794.1 GCA_023135955.1 Bacteroidales bacterium
GCTACCTGTATCAGCATGAACTTTTCCTGTCATCATTCCAACACCAGCCATGCCGGTTAGTGTTAAAAATTTTTTGCGATTAATCTTCATAATGCAAATGAATTAAATTTATTGACGAAATTATGCTAAGCCTAATATATCGGTCGGTAGATATTTTTTCAGCTATGAAATATACCAAAATTAATTATCATTTCTTAATATAAGGATTTGGCAGCAGGGTCAACGCATTTAAACATCTTAAACCAGGTGTGACCCTTGTGGGCGACATCGTGATTGATGTATAAGCCTTTCCAGGATTCTGATTTACATTACGTCCCAGGCCCAGGGTTGCGTTTCACTTAACCCTGGGTTTAGATCGTAATTGTTATTAAGGGCTGAAAGCCCGATACGTTATACCTCTGGTGGCTTTCTAATTCATTACCATTCACCCTTCCAGGGAAAATAGCAAAACCACAGCTTCTAACTGCTATTTTTGTGTTTGGCTTAGCCAAATAATTCCTATAGATTTACTCAAATTACATTTAATATTATGTGCACGAAGAAATGTTCTTTTTGATTATTATTTAGTAACAAATGAAGAATATAGTGTTGCAAAGAAGATTATTGAAACGAATGAGTTTAAAGATACTAACTCATTGGATTGTTCAAAATCTATAAAAGACTTTATAAATAGGCACTACCAGATTACTCGTGAAGACATCAACAATCCTAATTCAACGATTTTCAAAGAAAAAAAGGAATATGACTTAAGAAAAAAAATAAAATCATGACAAATATGAAACTATCAGAATCGGAAAATAAATTATTTGGCAGAATTACTGAATTACTAAATGATGCCCGCAAATCGGTAGTTGTGAGTGTTAATCAGACAATTGTATTAACGAATTATGAAATTGGTCGATTGATTATTGAAGATGAGCAAAAAGGAAAGGAACGAGCTGAATACGGAAAATCTGTACTGAAAGAACTTTCACAAAAACTTACAGAAAAGTTTGGCAAAGGTTATTCTGTGTACAATTTGGAACGCATGAGGAAATTTTACCTCGTCTATTCAAAATCAGCAGCATTGTTGCAGAATTCTAACAATGAGATTTCCGCAACACTGTTGCGGAAATCTGATAATCCATTTATGTTAAGCTGGTCGCATTATTTACAGTTGATTAAAATTGAGAATGAAGAAGAAAGGCGTTTTTACGAAATTGAAGCATCAAATAATAATTGGTCGATTCGTGAGTTAGAAAGACAATATGACTCATCTTTATATGAGCGATTGGTATTAAGTCGAGACAAAAAAGCTTTAAAAGATTTGAGTGAAAAAGGTCAAATAATTGCAAAGCCAAGTGATGCAATAAAAGACCCTTATGTTTTAGATTTTCTTGGACTTGAGGAAAAGGAAAAATATACAGAATCAGACCTTGAAACTGCAATTATCAATAAACTGGAGCATTTTCTAACTGAATTAGGCAAAGGATTTTTATTTGTTGGTCGTCAGCAACGAATTACAGTTGAGGATGAACACTTCTATGTTGATTTGGTTTTTTACAACCGGTTACTTCAATGTTTTGTGTTAATTGACTTAAAAATCGGAAAACTTAAGCATCAGGATTTAGGTCAAATGCAAATGTACGTTAATTATTACGATGACTTTATTAGGGCTGATGAAGAAAATCTAACCATCGGAATAGTACTTTGCAAGCAAAAAAATGAGATTTTAGTTCAAATTACTCTACCGAAAGAAAATCAACAAATTTTTGCGAGTAAATACCAAACAGTATTACCGAGTAAAGAAGAACTAAAACAACTAATAGAAAACAAAGAATAGATGCCAGCCCTTCGCATCCATACACATTGCCAAGTCGCTCAAAAAGCCGGCACACAAACCAAAACTTGTCAAAGAGTATGGCTACACCGTCGCACAATGCGACTGTGGAGCATAAAGCACGAAAACACAACACCATATATAAAACATTTGGCGGAAAGTGCTAATTTTAAGGTTGGTACATTTAAAATAAATTGTAGCGGTTTGATACGAAATCGCTTTGAAATGCCAAACGTTTCATATGTGTGCCGAGAAGCAGTGATCGGCA
>JAGLSB010000795.1 GCA_023135955.1 Bacteroidales bacterium
AGTAACCAACACCACCAACCAACACCAACAACCACTTCCTAAACCGGATGATCTTCTCTAAATTTATTAACACGAAATCTAAGATCATCAAACTGATTTCGCGAGACCTGTGATACACAGGCTCGTAATCCTTCCGACCTTGTACTTCCTGTAATATCTAAAGAAATGGCACTGATACCATAATACAATAATTCAGTTAATAATTTTGCTCCTTCAAAACCCGGATAAGAAATTGTAAAATAAAATCCATCCGCAATAGGCCTGTCAATATCCGTATCATAAACAATTTTAAATCCCGAGTCAGTAAAAATCTTCTTCATAATCCTGGCCTTTTCGCCATACTCCTTAACAATTTCAATGAAATTAAATTCACCATTATTCGCAGCCTTAAGAATAGCAGCAAGAGCAAACTGTGCTGAATGTCCCGTTCCAGCAGAAAGACAGTATAAAGCTCCATAAATCATTGAGTAGCCAAACAATTCTGAAGAATAATAACGCTTTAGTTCAGGATACTTTCTGTTGAATAATTTGTCTGATATCACCATCATCCCAACTCTTTGTCCCGCATAGCTAAAAACTTTTGATGAAGAAATAAGTAATATATAATTCGCTGTGTAATTCGCTGCACTGGGTTGATAAGGTGCTTCACCTGGTACTGAATAGTCCTGACGAAAATCCATTGCAAAATAGGCAAGATCTTCAATGACTATAACATCATACTTATTTGCCAAGGTTCCAATAATACTAAGCTCCTCCTCAGTTAAGCAAACCCAGGAAGGGTTATTAGGATTTGAGTATAGAATAGAAGAGATTTTTCCTGTTTTCAAATAAGATTCTAATTCAGGGCCTAATTTTTCTCCTCTGAAATCGTATAAATCGAAGCTCTCGTAATTGTGCCCTAAGACTTTACATTGCTGCTTTTGAACCGGGAATCCGGGATCAAGAAAGAGTGTACCCTCTTTTAAAGGATCTGTACGATTTGCTGTCATAAATGTTGCCATCCCTCCCATCATCGATCCAACAGTTGGAATACAACCGGCAGGATTTACATCCACATTCATGAATAACTTAACAAAACGAGAAATTTCTTCCTTAAGTTCTTTCACACCTTCAATCATCGGGTACTTTGAAGCAACTCCATTTTTTAAAGCTTCAATTTCAGCTTGTATCCCAACTTCAGCCGGATCAAGACCCGGAACCCCCATTTCCATCCTGATGAACTTTTCACCTGTTTTTGCTTCAATCTCATTAACTATTCTTACAAGTTCACGAATGGAAGAATGTCCCACATTATCTACAGGAGAAGCATTAATTACATCACTAACGATCTGGTTATCAATAGGTGTATTCTTATTCATAGTATTGAATATTTGACAGTTCAATATTACAAAGCCCGATCAAGAATTTTTATGATAAAGAATATGTTTTGAAAAAAGAGTTTATGTTTTTAGACAGTAATTTTGATAGAAAATTAATTTAATTTAATGAGGATGAAACTTATACCCTAACAAAAATCATAAACAACTTATCATATATAACTTTGGTAAGACCCTCCAGTTTAAAGCTGCCTTTATACGAATCAGCAAATGTATATTAAAAAGAAAGATGGTAAGAAAGGAACACTCCATAATTAATATTTCTTTCAGTTTTAATTTTTATGAAAAATTATATGTGACGGATATACTTCGTTATGAAATATTCTTTGTTCTGCAATGATAAATTCACTGGTGGTTTGATTATTATATCCGGTATTAAGATTGCGGGAAAAATCAGGAAAGGAACAAGAAGCTACTTCTAATCTTATTTTGGTGAGGGGGAGCTTCAATAGCTGCTGCTAACTGAACCGATCCTGAATACGAACCACCAACCATTCCAATCTTTCCATTTGACCATTCCTGAATCGCTAACCATTCAATTACATCATATCCATCCTCTCCTTCAAATTCATAGGGCATCCAAATACCTTCTGATCCATATTTCCCTCTTACATCTTGTATCGCTGTAACATAACCATGTTTTGAATAAAATTCACCATATTCTTTTAATAGCATTTTATTGTATGGAGTACGAATGAGAATAACCGGATAAGATTTTGATTCTTCATCTGGGAAATACAGATCAGTTGCTAATTTTATACCATCCCGAACAGGAATCATTATTGACTTGAATGACTCCTGGGCATTATTGGTGCACCCATAAACATTAAATAATAATATTGTAGATATTAAGAAGCTAAATATTTTATTGTAATAATGATTACCTCTATGATTCATATGTTTTGATATAATATTGTATTATGGAGTGAAGCAGATTAATCAATTACATTATATTTTTTCATCAAATCAACATATTCCTTCATTTTTTCACCCTCTGGTGATAGTTTTCTACCAGACTCTTTTTTCATTTCTACAATCTCTCCTTCCATCCTATATACTTTATTCTGTAAAGCTCTGTAAAGTCCATCTGCAGTTGCTTTATTTGTGAAATGAGCATTCGTGAAGGGAGTATTAGCAATACCTGAGTCGAGTGTCTCAATCCAATCTGCGGGGATATCTTTAGTACCGGATAATGCTCCACAGAGTGCTCCTGCACTAGCAGCTGTACAATCTGTATCATATCCGCGGTTGATAGCAATTAATACACTTTGCTTAACATCTCCATTGGTAGCTTTGAATAAGGCAAAAGCATAACTAACGTTTTCATAAATGCTTGAATTCTGGTATTTCTCTATTCTGTCAAAGGCATAATATCTGCTATCAGTATCCATATACATATCTGATAATTCCTGCCACATAATCCTGTTCATTGGGTCATCATATTTTTCTGTTATGGCCAATGCAAATCTTATTTCTTCTTCAATTTCAGGGCTGGCATACTCTAGCGCTCCTTCAATTACTGACTCAACAGTGGCGCCGGGAAGCATTGCCAGAGCCATAGCAGCATTGTATACTGCACCCCAGGCAAAAGCATCATCTTTGGGATCTTCGTAGTAAAGTTTTCCCATATCGTTCATATCAACAATAGCATTTTCAGGGTCACCCGCATTGATACAAGGCAAGGCCTGAAAAGCCCGGGCAGTTAAGTGAATATGTTCCCCCAGATCTTCTGGTGTACCGAATTTAGTTATTGGCATATCAGCCGGTTCTACTCCCCACTTTGCATAAGATAATAATACTCTGTCATAGTTCTGGGTCATATAATTCATATCATCTATTTCACAATCCCGAAGCCAAACATCCTTCAGGTCCTGATAATTTATACGATCTTGTTTTTCAATGATTGCAGTGCAAATCAGTTTGTGTCGTTCGCCACCATCTTCAGTGGAACCTGCAGAATGCGTCCAGTTATCACTATAATGTTTAAATGGTAAAAATTCATCCTGAAATCCAAATATTTCCTGAATTCTATCCTGTGGCCAATTATACTCTGTAATAGCTCCCATTGAACAACCTGCTCTGAATCCCAGAAGAGCTCCATAAATTCTGTCATATACAACACTACGAGTTGGTTCCCCATCATCATTTACAATAGTATAGTAGTGCGATTCAACAGTAGCAATATTTGCATTCTTAGCCCAATTTAGTCTGATAACCACAGTCTCATCATCTTCAGCCACTCCATCATCTTTAACCTTGAATTTTATAGAAGCTTCTTCTTTACCCGCAGGAATGATAAGTTTGTTTGAGTTAAATTGAAAATCTTCTCCTTCAACAGCTAAAACTCCCTGAACGCTATATGTCAGTTGTATATCTTTATCGTAAGTCCTTGATAATTTTAATTTTACTTCAGCATTCTCATTTGCTTCTTCATTAATCGAAGAGGGCATCTCAAATTCAATATCTGGAATATCTCCATCAAAAATACTAACCACAGCCTGACTATGTTGTGGGTCAATTTCGTAATCATCACTTTCCATTAGCCTTACTGTAACATCCTCTGTCCCCTCTACAATTCCATCATGAATTGGAAGAATAATAATTTTCTGTGATTTATTTATTTTATATGAATTGCTAAATGCCCTATAATCAAGACCCTCAAGTGCTTTTCCCTGGCATTTTATTTTTACATTTAAGCCGGGTGTATGCTCATTCAACTGATATATCCTTATTTCACCCCTATCCTGGCCTTCTTTAGAATTTCCATCATAAACAACAATTGAAACTGTTGGTTTCTGAGCCAGAAGAACCGGGCCGGTTAGCAGTAGTATTACAGTTAACAGCGAACCAAGATAAGTCATCAGTAGTTTTGTAATTTTTGTTTTCATTTTTGTTATTTTTTTTCTACATAAATCTTTTATGATTCAGAATAGCACATACATCCGAGTATATGATATTGCATATACTCACTCTATTTTTCAAATTTAATGAAATTTATTTGTTATTATTTGTACCTGGCAATTTAAGCATGGCTAATAATTCCTGAACTCTTTGAATTGGGTAGGATAATCCAAGTTTGAAATAATAATACTCCCCTTTTCCTTTTGAATTTAATGCTTGTAATACTCCGGAATCATCCCAATATGTGACATTATACTCTATGAGATTTTTAAATCCAAAAATATAACCAAGCTCCATTTCAAGTAGTAATTGATCATAAACGCGAAATCGGCAGCCAGTACTGGTAGATAGTAAAGAATTGAATTTTGATTCTGGTATAAACTTCCATTCCAATAATATGCTTTTGCCATCACTATTCAAAGTAGAGCTACTCCCTCCCCCATTTGATTCTTCAATGCAAAACAGATACCCAAACGAGGCAAACATAGAAATTCTGTCCTTAAATACATCTATATTTAGATTTAATTTAAAAGGGATCTGATGGGATTCAATTCCACCAGTTGAAGCATAATAATTGCTAATAAGACCAATTTGATCAGAATACATACGATAGGAATATCCTATTTCGAAACTGAGCATCTCGGATATTTCCCTACGTAGATAAAATCCATACATAGCTCCTCCGCCTTCAAAAAGAGTATTATCAATCAAGCTGTAATTTTCTATGATATGTAATTTCGTAGTGGTTAACCCAAGCTCTGCCCGCAGGTATGTATAATTTTGTGCAGAAAGTATTTCGCTGGCTAAGATTCCAAGGAATACAATGACGATTCTCATATTGATAGAATTTTCGATGACTTTATTACACGTACAGTATTAGCAATTGTCTTTATAACGTATTGTTATATACAAAATTATAGATAATCATTATATTAAAGTATGTGATTCTATTGATAATCGAAAAAAAGATGAGCTTTCTAAGAAATTAATGCAACAAGGGAAATAGGAATGGAAATTAACTTTATGATTGGCGGTAGTTTATTTAGTTAGTCGAGAGTCAAATTTGAAATTCCTGCGCTCTATCAATTTTACTTTAGAATATTCAGGATGTCGACAGTTTAGTATGTAATTATATGAACTATGTATAATGCAGCCAGGTACCTTAAGTGCTATTGTTTTATTTTCCTCTATCCAATTCTCTGCAATCTCAGAGAGAATGGTTGGAGCCGGATAAACTTTCCAATTATTTGGTAATTGGTCAATCTTTATTTCGGTAATTGAATTATCAGGAATCTCTAATGTAAGTATATCAAATTTAGGTATCAACATTGGAGGAGTATGAACAATAGTTTCCAAAAGTGCAATTTCTTTATTTGCTCCTGTATATAAAACGGGAGAACCTTTTTTATTCCACCTACCACCATGCATCGCTGCACCAGTGCCCATTAAATCATTAGCGTTCTTTTTCCCTGTTATTCTGTATACCCGCATGATTTAACTGTAAACTCCATGTTCTATTCTACCCAGAATATCTCTCACTTTCGCTACTCCTCCAGGAATCTCTACTAATTCCATAGGCTCAAGCCCTCCTAAAGCAGTGTTTGGAAGATTTAACCATTTGAAAAAAATCTGTTTATTTTCAAACACTTCTGAACCATAAAGAAACAGGTCCGCTATTTCCAATAATTTAACAGAAAAGTTCCTTTCTAAGTTTTTATTTGCTTTCGTCCAACGATAAAGTGTAGGTTCAGAAACATTCAACATATGAGCAGTCAAATTCCAGGATAAGTTAAAATAAATACTAAAATTTTTTACAACATTAGCACTAATACCTTTATTTGCTAAATAAATAAAATCAAAGGGACTTTCTACTTCGGCATTTACATATTTTTCCCCAAGAACCTCTTTTAGTTTCATGTAATGTTCAGTTGTCGATACTTTTTCTCTTATCATTTGATAATATATTTTATTATATGAACGAAATTAGTGAATAAAAATTACATTTCAATAAAAAATCATTTCTTTTTAATTTACTTTTTCAATACATATACCTGCTAACAAATTATCGCCGGGTATCCCGCAAAGTGAAAAATTGGGGAGAGTGGGCTTGTTGGATATATATTTGAAAATATTGGAATATTTAAGCCGATATGGATTCTTAGAACTAAAAATGGGATTTGTTTAGATTGCTTGCCGAAATTTCAATAGAGTTTTAACTATGAGGGTTGTGCAACAGTTACGGGTGTTAGGTAGCGTAATTTCTATTTTTTCATGCTTTTTATTCTTAAACTTTCAAGATAAGCTTTTTCAAAATA
>JAGLSB010000796.1 GCA_023135955.1 Bacteroidales bacterium
GATGTTTTTCTTATTTACATCTTTTGTACCAGGGCCATAACCTGCCAGCAAAATACCCATGTGTCCGACATAGTCTATTAAATTATTTTCAACCCTAATATTCTGAGCATAGAGGTCTAACCTGATAGCTGAATTTCCAGATGCAGTAAACCTGCACTCCTCTACCACACAATTCTCTGCACCCCTGAACCGCAACATAGCATTTGGGTTATCAAATTTATCCCAGTCGTGCTGTATCCCCCATCCCTTATGACCTTCCCACCAGGAATAGCGATCGCCATGCATGAAAGTAATTCCTTTAAATTCTAAATTTTTTACTGGGATGTCTTCAGCTTCATCGTAATTTATTTTCCCTTCAACCTTAATATATTCCATAAGTGCCGGGGCAGTGATTTCATTTCCGGGTTCTCCTTTTACGGGCCAATAATATATCTTCCTTTCATCGGTGTTCAAAACCCATTCACCCGGTTCATCAAGAAAATCAATCACATTTTCCACATAAG
Organism: Bacteroidales bacterium; assembly: GCA_023135955.1. GTDB lineage: Bacteria > Bacteroidota > Bacteroidia > Bacteroidales > JAGLSB01. The sequence goes on from JAGLSB010000796.1 coordinate 504, forward strand.
CCAGATTATATTCTTTAGGTGTCACAAAAGGCTGAGAATTGGCTTCATATTTCAAATAAGCAATATTATTTTCCAAATCTACCTTTTCTATTGGCGAATAATTTACAACCCACGGAACCGGGCAAAAGAAAATCTCAACATCATCTTTATTGGACCAATCTTTTATTTCACCATCGGGAAAGGGGAACATTTTCAGGTATTTTCTGTCTTCCCTGTTTCTTACATTCCTACTCGCAAAACGTGGTACGTTAAATGGATTTTTACCATTAAAACCTTCGCTTCTGGCTCTTTTAAGTCTTTTAGTACCATCGAATAGCACTTTAAAATTATCAAGACCCTCCGGCATATCGGCAATCCATACATTTCCTTTTGCCACTTCCGGGAATGAATCAGGATATTTCACAACTTTTTCCCAATTTTCAATAACTAATCCTGAGCTAAGAATAACTTCTTCATCTGTTGCAGCTCTGTATGTGTATCTGAAATTATCTGGTGCGCTATCTTCCAAAGAAAAAACTATCGTCTTGTTTAAAGTATAAGTACCTCCATGAAGTATAATATCAATATTTTGTTTTCTTTCTTCTGTATTTAGCATACGGATTGCATCTCTGGCTTTTTCTATTGTCTTGAAGGGCTTCTCAATTGTACCCTTGTTGTTGTCATTCCCTTTAGTAGAAACATGATATTCTTTTGCCATTAAAGAAAAGCTACAAATAACCAATGCAAATAATGTAATTCTTAATCTCATCTTTTCTTGTTATATCAAAGTTTAATAAATTTTACACAAAGATCTTCCCTTAGCTCACTTGTATTTAAAGTCAGGAAATACACTCCTTTTTGCAAACCAGAAACATCAATAGAGTCATTATTAGGGAAATTTGCCGGCAACTGCTTCCCTGCACTATCAAAAAGTATTATTGAATCAAAATTATAAGAGGATTTGATAGTTAGCATGTCGGAGCAAGGGTTTGGAAAAACAGAAAGAAGTCTACCTTGATTCATAGTCTTAGAACCTGTGCCAGCTTCCTCTTTATAGAATATGACTTCATAGGCCCAGTTTGCAAATCCATTTTCAGCGCATACTGTAATTATTGCATGAGAATCCCCAGAATTTTCCCCTTTTAAACTTATGATTGATGTATCTGTTGTAGCATAAATATCCTGCGGAAGGCCTGTCACTTCTACAGAGTCCACTTCATCATTCCAGGGAACATAATAGGTACATATATAAGGAGAGAAATCTGATATTGAAACTCCATTAAGTTTAATGTCTTTTAAAAGTGTATTATGTGATGGACTTCCAACAGAAAATACAAAGGAATAATTTCTTTCTAAGCTGTCAGGCAAAAGCTTCACGGAAACTATTGCTGTTCTTTTATCATCTTTTGCATCAATAATCTGAATTGCCTGAACAATTGAAACCTCAGCATCTTCAGCATAGGCAAGGGCATTCACAAAAGGAACTTCTTCTTTATTAATATCATGAGGTAAAATAATCTGATAATTTAATTTATGTGCACTGAAATCCTCGAATAGGACATCATTAATATATATTTCTTTAAGAAAATTATTCTTTCCCATTTCAACAGGAATAATTTCTACATTATATTCTCCAAGGGTATTATCTGCTGCTTTCACAACAATTTTAACAGACCTGTCAACTGAATCTCCATTAATATTAACAGGCATAATAATATTATCGATTTTTGCTTTGGTGGAAGCTGGAATTGCATTAATATCCAATACCTCATTCTCGATAAGCGGAAAACTATATTCTCTTTGCTGGGGATGAAAATTTTCTAAAATGACCCCGTTAATATATATGGCTCCCAATTGAGTATCGGAAAAATTTTCTTCAGACCCTTTGACTCCGCCATTAAACCTGTAATTTTGGTTAGGGGTGTATATATCTGGATTTTCGTAATCGCTGCCATTAAAGGATTTATAACAATCGTCCATCCACAATGCCAGGCTCGTTTTCATCTCTTCTACAAGCTCAGGAAACATATACGCCTTATTATTATTCTCTGTTGAGTCATCATGCATATCAAAAAGCATCCATTCTTCTTCATTTTCAATAATATTAGCATCGAGAGCATTGGTAACAGAAGAACTATAACCGGCTCGCATTAATTTATAATCATTATTAGCAGCTACCATTGACCCGTGCGACTGAAAGAAAAAGTAATCCGGGCGTTCATCCATTTCATTTTCAATAAGCGGCATGAGACTGATGCCATCCAAAGTTGCCTGACTTTCATAATTGAGCCCAAGGGCATCAATAATTGTAGG
>JAGLSB010000797.1 GCA_023135955.1 Bacteroidales bacterium
TGGTTTTAATCCCCTAAACATTTCAAATACTGATTTGCGCTGGGAGAAGTCTGTTGAATGGGGACCCGGTATCGATTTCGGATTCATGAAAAATCGGTTTAATATGTCCCTCGATTATTATGTAAGACGAAGTAAAGACCTATTGCTTGATCAGGAAATTGCGGCAGTCACCGGATTTAATGTTGCAACAGTGAACATTGGTGAGGTTAAGAACTCTGGTTTTGAAGTGGAATTAGGTGCGAGGGTAATTTCAACCAGTAACATTAGTTGGAACACTTCTGTTAATATATCCAAAAATGTAAATGAATTGGTTGACTTTGCGGGAGCAGATGGTCTCATTACATATGTAGATTCAAAGCGTCCGGGAGAATATATTGCACTTGAAGGTAATCCAATTTCATCTTTCTATGGATATACATATTTGAAAGATATTCCTAATGAATGGTTAAATGATCCATTTTACCCAATTAATGGAAAGGGACAGTCTGTTTATGTTAAGGATATGGACGGAGATGGATTGATCACTCCTGATGACAGGACAATTCTCGGATCACCTTATCCAAAACTGGTTTGGGGATTTAACAATTCTATCAGGCTAATGATGTTTGACCTTAACTTTACAGTCCAGGGTTCACATGGTGCAAAGACGCTAAACATGGATCCACAGTATTGGGAAAAGCATTTTGATTCTCAGATGGCTTATAAATCTGATTTTGCTGATAAAGATTTAGTGAAACCACGAATTTTAACCGACAAATGTGTGCAGGATGCCTCTTTCGTTTCTCTGCGTTCGGTAAACCTGGGATATAATATCCCTTCAAGAATCTCAAGCAAAATTGGAATAAACTCCAGCCGGATTTATATATCGGGTCAGAATATTATTTATATTATGTCTGACTCCTACACCAGCTTTAACCCGGAAGGGGTTACCGAAGATGATAGCCCACTTCGTGGTGGTTATCAAAGAGGAGCAGCTCCTGTTCCAAAAGCAGTTACAATGGGCATAACTCTTAATTTTTAATCTTAAAACTTACAGAAATGAAAAAGTATATTCTAAATACAATTTTAATTTTGACCATATTCTGTTTTAATTCCTGTGAGGATTTTCTGAATCTTTCACCAGTATCCGAGTTGACAACAGCCTCATTTTATAATAATGACAATGAAGTCGAAGGAGGAGTTTTAGCAATATATGATGCCATGCAAAATTATGTTTCTGTTGAATGGGCATTGACAGAAATGAGATCAGATAATACGAATACAAGGGCTCATCGCAGCGAAGGTGAATGGAGAGAATTTGAAACCATGAACGTTCAGACTATTAATGCTACGGTATCGGATTATTGGATTAATAACTATAATGCAATTTTCAGGGCAAATACTGTTTTGGAAAACCTCGGGAATGTATCCAGTGCCTATTTGAAAACGCAATTTGAGGGAGAAGCAAAATTTGCAAGAGCCTTGAGTCATTTTAATCTGGTTCGTGCTTTTGGAGATGTTCCAGTTGTTGATAAAATCATTAATTATAATGATGAAGATTACTTTTTAAGAGATCCGCAGAGCGAGGTATATAGTTTTATAGAATCAGATCTTCTTACAGCCATTGACAATCTTCCGGGACGATCTGACATTGAAGAGGGAAGAGCTACTATTGGTGCAGCCAAGGCTATCTTGGCAAAGGTTTATCTTACTATGAAAGAACATTCAAAAGCTAAAACACTGCTGGATGATTTGATTTTAGATGTGGATTACGGTTTGCTGACAAACTTTAATGATGTGTTCTACCAGGAACTGAATAAGGAAATTATTTTTGGCGTACAATTTATACCAGATGATTCAAAGGATAGTCAGAAATTTTCTTACCAGTTTACTAATAGTGGTTTGAATTATCCAACTGAGGATCTTATGAGTATTGTAGATACTTCAGATTTAAGAGAACCTACATTATTCTTTTGGAATGATCTTTCAGGAGCAACAGGAGATTTTGAACCAGGAAAATTTCAACCTGAAACACGGTCTCAGCTCCAGGGTAATGACTGGATAGTAATAAGGTTTGCCGATGTCCTGTTAATGCATGCTGAGGCTATCATGGCAGATGCTGGATCAACAACGGATCAGTCTGCCTTGGATTCTTTCAATAAGATCAGGATACGTGCAGGTATGGGCACTGTTACTACTTTAACCAAGGATTTATTATTGACTGAAAGGCGAATTGAACTTTGTCATGAAAACCACCGGCTCTATGATTTAATTCGTTTTGGAGTTGCGGAAACTGTTATGTCTGCTTTCTCTTTAACACAAGAGCCCGGTTTTGAATTTAAATCAACTGCTTTGTTACTGCCAATTCCCATGAGAGAAATTAATATTTATCCACAATTAGAACAAAATTCAGGTTATAATTAGATCTAATTGATAATCTGGTTTTAAGTTTAAGTAGCTATGTTTAAATTTAAAAGTAATTTTAACTTTAATTTTTATTTTAATAAAATACAAATATGAAAAAACACACAAACACCAGAAGAGAGTTTATAGCAAAAAGTGCAGCTGCTTCAGCTGGATTGATTCTGGGAGGTAATGCACTTGCTTCTACAAGAAAAAGCCGAAATATTGGAGCTAATGATAAAATACGTGTTGGCTTTATCGGAATTGGTAACCGGGGTTCACAGCTTATGAATCTGTTTATGAAAGAACCTGATTGTGAAATTGCTGCCTTATGTGATGTATATAGGCCCTACGTTATTCGGAACCGTAGCAAGGTTGATCAGAGGTATTTAACCGATATGGGAGGAAAAGTTCCAGAAATG
>JAGLSB010000798.1 GCA_023135955.1 Bacteroidales bacterium
AAAAGATGTATTATTATATATATTGAAATATTCAAAACCTTCCACATTTATTCCCCTTTTTGATTCCCAGAATACATTATGATGCAGGTTTAACTCTACACCTGCCTTGTCCAGCCGATAAGCGTTTCCTTTTACATTATGTATCCAGTTGTGGTGCACATTTGCGTAATGCTGACTTTTATTAGGCATATAGATCCCTGATACATCAACATTATACTTACCAGCATTGCAGATATTGTTGTAAGATATCTCTTGAGGAATGGAATTAACAAAGTCAGCATCATGAATAATCCGCATCGCATCGGAACAATTGTTGAAAAAAGTATTGCGCGTGATTTTATAAGTACCGTTTGCATATAGTACAACAGGCCGGCTCTCAAAATTCGCATGCCTGTTGTTTTCCATAAATACACAGTTCTCTATATGAATCTCTGATCCAAATAACTTCAAAGCTGAATTTTTCCCTCCGGCAAAGAGGCATTTTTCAAAACTGATATTCGAGCCTTCAATATAAATGGGCTTATCGATCTCTGCACCTTCAGGTCGGTTAATGTAGAGCAGTTCCTCTCCGATATATGTAAAGTAAACATCATAGAAACTGATATTGTCATTACCGGGAGCTGCAAACCGTACCGAACTGGCAAGAATATCAATCCCTTCAATGGAAATATCTGATACCGCATCCTCCTGGTAAATGCAAAAGTCGTTTGTCTTCGCAAGGATCACGGCATCATTGGGATCTGTTCCGGCAGGTGGATACAGGTATAGATATCCATCCTTTACGATCCACTCTCCCGGGACATCCAGCAAATCGAAAGCCCCGGCAAGAAAGAATTCAGAGTTGGGAGCAGATCCCTTGTATCCATCTTCACCGGCATAAATTTTTGAAAAGAAACGTTCTGTATCCCAATAAAGCCTTTCCCCGTCAAAGGCTTCAATAAGCCTGCTGTAGCAGCTGTTTCCTTTGCCGTATTTGAGAAAACAATAGCCTCCCACCAGATCCAGGTCACTTATTTCAGTAAATTCATTGCAAGTAAACACACCCTGATCAGAGTCCTCACCTGCCTTCATCCACTTTTTATCGGTCTCCCAGTTTTCCGACCACTGCAAGTTTGGCCATTGAGCCCATACCATAGGCATATCGTTAAAAAATACCTGCTTTATCTCCTTGTCAACCTTTGTCTTATAGAGATTTCCTGAATGCTTTTCAAAGCTTGTATATACAGGTTCTGCACCACTAAAAATCACATTTCTTGGATTTTTTGCCTTAATAGTAATTCCTGACTTAAAGTTGATGGTACCGGTATAAAAACCATCAAGAACAATTAAGACATCCCCGGCCGACATCTGGTTTATGGCGCATTGAACCACCTGAAAAGGTTTATCTTCAGAGGTTCCGGAGTTGCTGTTATCTCCCAGTGGCGAGACATAGTATGTTTCAGCGGAAAGGGATATGCTAATTAGCAATTGCAGGATAACTGCTATGATAGTTTTTTGCATTTATTTTTTTAATATTTCCAGAATACAAATTAGGAATAACATAAATGAATTGCATCATTTTTAGAGCACCCAAAATCTTTATATCTAATGATTTATGGCCTGTTCATCCTATTAAACAGCTTTGCAAGAAATTATTTATTTCTGCTAATCTGAACAGTTTCTTTCTCTTGATCCCCAAAATCAATAGCAGTAAACCTGATGGCTGCTAATTCCGATGTAATGGAATCGCCTTCTACCAGGGAAACAGACACTATGTGTTTTCCCGCTTTGTCGAATCGCATCCATCCCATTGGATAGTTAATAAAAATATGAGATGAATTTTGTTGATTCTGTACTTTTTTTCCTTCATCAGATTCTACCGACCATACCAGTCGTCCGCTGCCTGCATAGTTCAGCTCAACAAGGTACTCGCCCGGTTCAATGACATTCACTTCCCAGGTAGCTTTGCTTCCTTTCTCCCATTTGTGGATGTTATGGACCAGCTTCCATTCGCCAAATTTTTCCATCCACCTTTTTCGTTGAACCTTGCAATTCAGAGTTTCTGCAAAATGTGCGGTTAATTCTGTGCTAAGATCAGGATCGAGCGTATGCGTATTATCTACAAGGGGATCCCCCTCAATGGTCAGTTCAATGACGGTAACAAAATCTTCAGGTTCTTCCAAAGGCAGGTCCAGCATCACAAAATGCTCGTCCCTGGTATAGCTTACGGGCGATTTTTGTTCTCCTTTCATAAGATAGGAAGAAGTAATCCTGTTCTTAAGTCCTGGCAGATACAATTGCCCCTTGTCAGGCCATTCATACACCGCCAGAAACAATTTGTTGCCTTTCCTGGTGACGTCCCCCCAGGGAAGTGCATGCCCCCATGGAGATGGATCTGCATCATAAATAACCTGTGGGTATTCAGAGATCCAGCGACCTGAGGCCTCAAGTGAGCGGGTCGCATATTCAGGGATGGTGCCATCGGCTTTCGGACCCACGTTCAGCATATAGGTTCCGCCCCTGGCAACCGTGGAAATAAGTCTTTTTAATATTTCTTTGGGAGATTTCCAATTCTCATCGTACCATGCATAACCCCATGAATCATTCGTCACGTCCACTGCTTCCCACAGTCCATCAACATTTTCATCGGGAACCTCCATGTCTCCCAATGTCTTGTAGTCTCCCAGTCCATGCCCTATCCTGCCTGACACGTAGGCTTTTGACTGGTTCCTGTGCACCAGATCCATGAGCTCTTCAGCGTATTCTTTTGGTATTCCACCCGGCGTATCAAACCAGATAAGTACGATATCTCCGTACCTGCTAGTTATCTCGTCAACCTGTGGAAGACATTTCTTGTGGAAGTATTCATCAAAAGAGACCGTATCTCCGTTTTGATCTGTCTTCGGGCCGTTTCTTCCTCCGGGAGTCGTCCAATCCTGGCTCTGGGAATAATAGAATCCAAATCCAATGTCCTCTTTCTTGCAAGCCATAGCAAGTTCTTTCATGGGATCCCTGGCAAAGCGTGTTGCATCAACAATATTAAAATCACAAAAATCCGAGTCGTACATTGCAAAACCATCATGATGCTTACTGGTAATAATGATGTACTTCATTCCGGCATCTTTTGCAAGTTTCACTATGGCCCCTGCATCAAAATCGACCGGGTTAAAATGATTGGCTAGAGCTTTATACTCATCAACCGGAATGTCAGCCCTTCTGGGATTCATGATCCACTCGCCGATCCCGTAATACGTCTTTCCTTTATAATCATTAGCAAGATAGGAGTAGAGCCCCCAGTGAATGAACATGGCGTAATTACCATCTTTAAACAAAGTTCCGCGATGGATATCTACTTCCTTCACCGGGCCATCATGCTCGCCCCACATCTTATCCATTTCTTCATTTTCCTGTCCGAACGAAGGATAAAAACCCACTACAAATAGAAACAGGGCTGAAAGGCCAGCTTGTACAAGTATTTTTTTGTTGACTTTAGACATATAGTATTCTTTGTTAAAATTAAAACAATTATCATGTTAAAACTAGAAATTCAGATCCTGATGTTCTTGCTCATATATTCTAATTAATTGCTGAATTCTATCATTTCGCAATGATAAAGCAGATGCTATCGAAGTTTGATATACCAATTCTCCTCATTCATAAGATATTCCCTGATCTGCTCTCTTTTTGGTGAATTAAATTTGGCTGCAACACGGTCGGCCAGGTAAGCCGGATCACCTCTTCTTCTGGCAACACGCATGAGATCGTAAAACCGTTCTCCTTCAAATGCCATTTCCCGTATCCTTTCATCCATGATCTGATCTTCCAGGTACCTTTGTTTGGCTTGCAGATTACCGCTATAGTCAAGGTATCCTGCAACTTCATTGGTTTCCGGATCATGAATATAAATTGGGTCTGTCAACTGAATCGCATGAGCCCCTTTCCCAAATCCCACGCGGCCCCTGATCCCGAGTTGTCGGTTGTCGTAATCATAAGTGCCATCGTTTAGAACGTTCAGACTTTGAAATACATCAGGTTTCACGATGCCGCTTGCATCCGGGAATCTCCAGTTGGCATATATCTCTGCATAATATAAATGGATCCCTGCTGCCCTGAAAACAGGAAAATTTGCATCCTGGTCAAAGCTATTTTTTCCGATCGAGTACTTGTATACAATGGTATCAACACTTATCATCATTTCCCTGACACCTTTTTCGTTCTGCAAACGCTTGAGTTCCAGCATATCTCTCACATCCGAACTCTCCATGATAAATCCGTTCTTTTGATAAATATAGGATACCTTATACCCTCTATGAAAATCACCCGGTAAACCAAATATATCTGTATAAGTCAAGTCCCAGTTGTCCGTATTCTCAAAACGTGAATATCCGGTCCAGATGCTTTCCCATCTTTCCACCGCCGTTCGCGTGGGTTTCAACATATACTGATTTGGAGGTTCAGTTGAGAAGAGGAACTGTAACTGGTTTTGTTGCTGATAGGCCTTATTGAACCAGAGGGTCAGAATGTGCTCATCCACATTAATACCGGTAAAGATTTTTTTCCAATTACTATTTCTGAACGTGGCATCCAATCCAAATCTCAGATTTCCATCATTGTAGCGTTGATAGAATATGATCTTTTCGAAATGGTCGATTGCGGCTCCATAATTGCGCACCTCGAGGTACATTTGTCCTAAAAGGCTGTGCATGGCATAGGGATTCCAAATGGTAACATCCCAGCTCTTATCTTCATTTATAAGATTGTGTAACACACCTACCTCTTTCACCCGTTCATTAATCTGTGTTGTAAACGTATCGACTATTGCAGGAAGATCCAGGTAGAGTCGTTCAAGCGTTACGGTGTCGCCATAAAT
>JAGLSB010000799.1 GCA_023135955.1 Bacteroidales bacterium
GAAGCATCTACCTGACTGCTACCCCTGGGCCAGAATCGTGTTGAATTAGAATTTCCTCTGAAAGTATAATATCCAAAATTATCGGATCCGGTTACCATCTGAAAATTATCAACATCCATTGTCAAATCACATTCCCCGGTTTTGCCTAAAAGTATCAGTTTGAGTTTAGGTAATTGAAGAGTTTCGATTGTGGTCATCTTCACAGGCGCTTTTAACAGAATTTGGTCGTCAAGTTTGGGAAATGTAATAATTAGTTTAGGTCGCGGATAATCTGCTAAGCCTTTAAAGTTATTGTTGTCTTTTATTACCAACTCTCCGGAGTCTATTACAATTGAAATATTCTCGATGTACTTTTTATAAGACTCAAGTTCGACCGAAAAAATACTATCTGTTTTCAATTCAATTTCAAAAATGTCATAAATTGAGATTTGTGAGAAATAATCATAGGTTGTTGAGATTTTTTGAATAGATCCCGGATCAGAAAAGATTATTTTCTCACACGCAGAGAATGAAAAAAGAATTATCCCCAAAATCGAAATATTAAGATAAAATTTTGAAGTCCATGGAAGATATTTATTTAGTTTTTTCACTATTAGTATTTTATTTGTTGCTACTATATAACATGATACTGTTATATTCAATTCAAAATTGCGGTTTTTGCCCGCACACTGGACTAGTTGCTGGTTACTGGTTACTCGCTGCATCTAGCAACCAGTAACCAGTAACTAGCAACTACAATAAGACCTCCTTTCCACAATAAACTTCAGAACTACAATTATCTAATAAACTAACCTTACCCCCTACTCAAAACAATACCCCACCCCAAACTCAATAAAATCAGCAGCAAAGCTATGTGTCTTTATAGAATAATTCAGAACAATATTATTATTAAACTTGTATCGAAATCCAACCCTGTTGAATTGATAAAAATAATGTTCAGAGGGAGCTATAATTTTATACCCGGGTTGCAGAATGATGGATAATTTATTCCAGATTCTTTCATAGGATAGATGTATTCCTCCGTGCCAGGGAATGATATTCTCTATATGTGCCCCAATAACATATAATTCCAGTCCTTCGGTTGGATCATAAATAAAATCAATTCCTATTCCCAGCGCATGATTTAGGCCCAGCCTTCTACTGTATTCTGCTATAAAAGAACCCACTGGAAAATATTCTGGGATAAGTCTGGATTGATGTCTTACTCCACCTGAAAATAGTATCAAATAGCGGTTCTTGTTATATTCTAATGGTTCAAAGAATTCAATACTACTACTTTTAACAGGATTCATTTTCCATGTTAGTCCAACACGTGAATTTATCAGATTCAATCCAAAATTAGGACGTTTTATATTTCCGTTTGACATATGTACCAGTGAGGGGCCTGCTGATAGTAATAGATTTTGTCCCAGTTTTACTTTCATATTCATGGAAAGGATGAAAAATGTATTTAAATGGGACCCAATTGCACGATTAGAATAATTTTCCTTAATATCAAAATGTTCAGTATTATAACTTATGCCAAAAGAAATACCTTGCTGGAGATATATTTTTGATCTGTTTTTAAAGAAATCTCCCCCCAGCATCATATATAACCCATGTGCCAATCCGTAAACATCTCTATCGCCCAGATTAGAAAAGTAGTATCCAAATCCGATTTCAGGAGGTCTATCTGGATTTATAGATGGATAATATTTTGATGCAATAATTTCAAATCCATTTATATTTTCCGCTGTGAAATAGGCCATGGAAGGATGATGGGGAAAAAGGTATCCATGATGGTAATATGTTGTTATATGCTCAGGTAGTGTTAAAAAAGAGAATTTTGAATCCTGGGAAATGCAGATAAAGGGTATAGTAAGTCCGACTTTCAAGAGCAAAATATAAAATACAAAATGCTTCATAATGTCAGATATACTAAATTCTCATGGAAATACAAATTGCTATATTATAAAAGTAATGAGTTTTTGCAGAAAAGAAACAGACATTTGGTGATAATTATTGAAAACAGATTTAGTTTATGCAATTATTCTATTTGCCCTTCCTTATAAATATCTTGTGTTCGCCCAAAGGGATCACCACTGCTTTTAGATATTTTAATGTGTTGCACCTGTGGAAGCAAAGAGCAACTTTGAAAAAAGCAATATTAACAATATCTTTGCCACATGCGATTTAAACCTGAAATAAAAACATTTATTAAAGATACTGCGTTGGAATTATTTCCCAATGCTAAGGTTTATCTTTTTGGATCAAGGTTAGACAAGAAATCTCGTGGAGGTGATATTGATATTCTTATTATTTCGAGAGAAAAAATTGAATATAAAAACCTAAGAAGATTCAGGGTAGGTTTTTATAAAAAATTTGGATGGCAAAAAATCGATCTCGTCAATTTCACACATGACGATAACGCTACTTTTAAACAATTGGTTTTACAAAACGCCATACTACTATAATTGTGGATAAGGATAAATTGAAAATACAACTACTTCTCGATGAAGTGGAATTATTAGAAAAATCGGTTGAGACATTGAGTTTGTCTAGCCAAAAGTGTGACCAAATACTCAAAAAGAAGCAATATTCATTTGAAGAAATGGAGTCATTTGACTCACTTACATCTAAATTTGGACGCACTTCGGATCTCTACACACAAAAAGTTATCAGAACAATCTGGATGTTACTTCATGAACCCTATGTCCCTTTCATTGACCTGCTGAATAAAGCTGAAAAAATAAACATTATTCAATCGGCCGACCAGCTTTTAGAAATTAGGGATTTACGTAATCAGATAACACATGAATATATACCGGAAGCAATAACGGAATTAGTCCCCGAGGTAATAGAATGTGCAACATCTTTAGTGGATAACATTAAATGTACATATCAATTTA
>JAGLSB010000008.1 GCA_023135955.1 Bacteroidales bacterium
CCTCAAACTGAAACACAAGGAAGAGTACATACTTCTGCAGCAACGGTAGCTGTCTTACCTGAAGCTGATGAATTTGATGTTCAGGTTAAGGAAAATGATATACGTAAGGATACTTATTGCTCATCTGGTCCGGGAGGACAATCTGTAAATACTACTTATTCTGCAATTCGACTTACTCATATTCCGACTGGAATTGTTGTGACATGTCAGGATGAAAAATCTCAGCTTAAGAATCTTGATAAAGCGATGAAAGAATTGCGTACACGAATATATAACCTTGAGTATCAGAAACGCATGGATGAAATTGCTTCTAAACGAAAAACTATGGTTTCATCGGGTGACAGATCTGCAAAAATCAGAACATATAATTATCCTCAGGGAAGAGTAACCGATCATAGAATTACACTTACACTATATAATTTGCAGGGAATTATTAATGGGGATATAGGTGAAATTATTGAAAAGTTAAAAGTTGCTGAAAATGCAGCAAAATTAAAAGATAGCGGAATTGAATAAAACATTATGAATTCAAGGCATTTATTGAGTCAGATCAGGCAAAAAGAAAGTTACCTTTGTATTGGTCTCGACACAGATTATAATAAAATCCCAAAATTTCTCCTGGAATTTGAATACCCGCTTTTCGAATTCAATAAAAGAATTGTAAAATCAACTTCAGATATTGCTATTGCATATAAACCCAATTTGGCTTTTTATGAGAGTTTAGGGTCAGTCGGTTGGATGAGTCTTGAACTTACCGTGAATTATATCAAAACTCATCATCCTGAAATATTTGTTATTGCTGATGCAAAAAGAGGTGATATTGGAAATACTTCAAAGATGTATGCCTCTGCCTTCTTTAATCATATGGATTTCGACGCAATTACGGTTGCTCCTTATATGGGCAGCGATAGTGTAACTCCTTTTTTACAATATGATGAAAAATGGGTCATTCTTCTTGCTCTTACTTCAAATGAAGGCTCGCAGGATTTCCAAATGCAGAAAATTGCATCAAAAAGACGTTTCCTATATGAAGAAGTTATGTTAAAGGCAACTGAATGGGGAAACTCTGATCAGTTAATGTTTGTTGTAGGAGCCACACAATCAGACAGAATAAAAAAACTTCGTAAGCTTATCCCAAACCATTTTCTTCTTATTCCCGGAGTTGGTGCTCAAGGAGGCAATCTTAAAGAGATATCTATGGGCGGAATGAATTCTGAATGTGGTATTATAGTAAATTCTAGCCGGAATATTATCTACGCAGATGACACTGCAAACTTTGATAAAGTTGCCAGGGATAAAGCACTGGAAATCAGAGCAGAAATGTCTACCTATCTGAAAAAGAAGAAAATTATCTAAATCATTAGCAGTTTTTTCCTGTCATTTTACCATTAAGCTATAGAAGCTCTGTTGTAAGAGATGGAGATTCTAATAAGTTGCTGGTTACTAGTTGTTACTGGGAATAAGAAAGGTCAACGCTATTTAGGCATGGACAATGGTCTAACCAGCAACCAGTCCAGTGTGCGGGCAAAAAAGCCGCAATTTTAAATTGAAAATAACAGTATCATGTTATATAGTAGCAACCAGCACCCTTCGACCCTTCGACAAGCTCAGGGATCGCAGGCTCAGGGCGGTGCCCAGTAACCAGCAACCAACAAGATGAAAGAAGAATTCCTACACTATATCTGGAAGTACAGACTTTTCACTACGGAGTACTTATATTTTAACAACCAAAAGATCGAGGTTCTCGAAATCGGTGAGCATAACCAAAGCTCAGGCCCCGACTTTTTCAATTCAAAAATAAAAATAGGCGAAACCATATGGGTTGGAAATGTAGAAATCCATGTTAAAGCCTCCGATTGGCATAGACACGGTCATCAAAAAGATCCGGCTTATGAGAATGTCATTTTACATATGGTATTTGAAAATGACAAACAGATTTTCCGAAGCAATGGGGAAGAAATACCTAGCGGAAGAATTACTTTCAATCCCGAAATTCTAGCCAGGTATAAGGAACTGATAAGACTAGAAGAAAATAAAGAATGCTTCAGCTATTTTGCAAAAATGGAAAAAGTGATTTACTATGACTGGCTTGAAAAACTTGAGTTTATGCGTTTAGAAAGAAAAATGCAGATAGTTACAGAAATTTTGAAAAGAAATCACTACCACTGGGATGCTGCTTTATATGAAATGCTAGCAATGGCTGTAGGAATGAAGTTGAATGCAGTGCCTTTCCGTTTATTGACTCAGGCAGTACCATTGGAATTTACACTGAAAAAACGCAATAAGATCATCAGTTTGCTGGCAGCTTTTTATGGGAAAGCAGGCTTTCTTGAGAATGAAAACTCCTTTTTAAAATATAATATACTTACAAAAGAATACACAGCACTCAAGCATTTGTTGCCTAAAACATATCTAAATCATCAAAGCTGGAAGAAAATGCGAGCCAGACCCACAGGTTTTCCCGAAATACGAATAGCACAGTTTATTAATCTTGTTATAAATATTTTCCCGTTTTTTGAAAAGCTGAAGGCCTGTGAAAATGTAAATAATCTTAGGGAAATTATTGTTTTGGGGATAAAAAATAATTTTAATGAAATTTCTGAGCTTCTGGGAAATGATAAAATATTAAAGAGCAATCCCGGAAAGAAAACCATTGATTCTATAATTATTAACTCTATCGTCCCGTTTCTTTTTTATTACGGTAAGTTCACAAATAAGGAAGCAGTAAAGCAGAATAGTATTAAAATATTAGAAGACCTTCCAGCGGAAAACAATGAAATAATTAAAAAATGGAATAAGTTTGGGATTGTAGCTGAGAATGCATTTGATTCACAAGCATTAATAGAATTAAAGACCCAGTTTTGTCATAAGCAAAGATGCATGGAGTGTATGATTGGACATCAAATATTATCAATTGAGGAAAATAAATAAAAATATAAGAACAGCATACATTACTCTGATCCTGAGAATTATTTTGATGGGAAATCAATACGAGAATTCGATATTAGAAATGATTCCGGCGCAAATATAATAGGTCTTACTTAAATTCCTATATCAAAATTTATTAAGAATTGCTTTGGCTTTTTCAACCATGTCCTTTGCGGGAACACTATCAAGATCTTCCATTTTAATTAATGACAAAGCATGCTCTAATTCCTGAAGGCTTTTATTGTTTCCGTTTTTCTCAAATTGCTCCCTTAGAATCCTTATCTTTTCAAAATCCTGTATACCTTCAATTAGCTTTTCAAATCGAATGGATGTTCGTGGGCCAGGATAAAATTGAAATAAAGTTCCGGCAGGATATCGGTGCCAGCGCGAATCCAAAAGCGGATTTGCAACCCAGGTATTATAAGCCCAAAATAAGTAGCCTGTAAATCCTTTTGCAGCTGCATGCCAACCAAGAAATGCATTTTCTGCTGGTGGTGAGAAAGTATACCCTGTTGGATATTCTTCAACACAAGCAGTATAAAACGTTGTTGGTTTGCCTTGTGCCTTACGACTAATCATAACTGAATCTTCAAATTTCAAATATGAGGCCAGGCAATAATCATATATATCATTTTCAATTTCAGGATGATAAGAGTCACCCGCCAGTGCAATCTTCCATTCAGGATCAATATTTTTCAAAATACTAATAATAGCTTGCATGTGTTCCATTGGTCTTTCATCAACAGCAATTGCCGTCTTTTCAAACCAGCCTTTTTCTTTTAAATGTTTGGTAAATTCTATTAACATACCAGACCAGAAACTGGCATATTCATCGGTACCAGGTGTAAGAGTTATTGATTTATTGTCAGCTGTAGCCTCGTCATAATAAATAAAAGACAAGTCCCATGTTATAGGAGAATAACAATTGATGCGCTGGGTTATGCCACAATCCATGACAAAAGAGATATAGCGATCAAAAATAGTGAAATCATATTCCCAGCTTCCATCTACTTTATTAATCCATTTAATAAGGGTAGGATCTTTAAAGTGTACATGATCTAAACCCCAAGGTTGTTCAATAATATTTGCGGAAATTACTTTTTGTCCGGCACTTGCCAGGTAAGTAAAATATGGTTTCATTATTTCGAAATGCTCATTGCTCCATAATTGCACATCGTGCATCTTTGCTATAGGATCAGCGTATTGCCAGATATCAAAATCGTATTCCCATTCACTTGGCGGAGGAAGTAAATGATTCAGTACATTCAAAGATATTTTCAACTCATGTTTTTCAATAGCATCAATGATAATACTGCCTGTATATTTTCCTGCAGCAATATATCCGGGTACCTGTAAACTCAACCATATTGGCCTTACTGTATTTGCCTCAACAGGTATCTCGTCAATAATATCTATTGGATCGGCAACCAGAGAGGAATCATCGACAGACAAATCTCTGGGTCCACAAGCACCGCCAAAATCGTCGGCCATTGTATATCGAACAAAAGCAGCTTTTATGTTATCAGCTGAAAACTTATTGCCATTTTCATCTGTCAGATCTTGTAGCTGAAAACTCAGAGATTCGATATCTTTTTTTGTCCAAACCAGTATCTGAGTATGTACTTTTTCACCTCTCCATGCAGTAGCCTCCCAAAGGTTCTGAAGAGAGGTCAAAGGGACTTTCTCTTTGGCGTATCTTACATTGTCGCTTGCATAACTTACATTAACAGCATTTGGTACTTTTTTCCATTCTTTAATATCCGTAGGCTTCGGATTAGGCAGTTCCTCGTAATAAGAATTCCCTGGTTTACTGTAACTTATATCCTGCGCTAAAATGTTTGTACTTATTGCTCCGGCAATTAAAAGCAGTGCCAATTTTGAATTATTCATGTTAATTTTCATTGATCTGTTTTTTTAAATTTTAAACAATTAATACGTCGCCATGGCGAATTAGTCTTTGCAAGAAAACGCCAAATACTGCGTTA
>JAGLSB010000080.1 GCA_023135955.1 Bacteroidales bacterium
CTGTAACTTCTTCAGGACGTTCGTCGATTAGAAGAATGATCATATATACTTCAGGATGGTTATAAGCGATAGCATTTGCAACATTTTGAAGAAGTACAGTTTTACCTGTTTTAGGCTGTGCTACAATCAAGCCTCTCTGCCCTTTGCCAATTGGCGAAAACATATCAACTACTCTAACTGATAAAGAATTATACTTCTCACTAACAAGGTTAAACTTTTCTTCAGGGAATAATGGAGTAAGGTAATCGAATGGCACCCTGTCACGAATAAAATCGGGAGATCTTCCGTTTATCTCCTCAACTTTAATAAGTGGGAAATATTTTTCACCTTCTTTTGGTGGTCTGATTGTTCCCTTAACACTATCTCCTGTTTTGAGTCCGAATAATTTAATCTGCGATTGTGAAACATAAATATCATCAGGGGAATTCAGATAATTATAGTCTGCTGATCTTAGGAAACCATAACCATCAGGCATAATCTCCAAAACACCGGAATTACTGATCAATCCTTCAAAGTCATATTTATCATTCTGTCTGCGGTCTTGCTGAGGACGTTTATATGGAGTCTTATCAGAATGTTGCTGGTGCTGAGGACGTTTTTCGAATCCCTCAGACCGTCTATTTTGATTTCTCTTTTGATCGTGTTTCTTATTCTCAACAGGTCTCTCATTAGGCTTGCGAGCTTCATGTTTCTTCTCGTTAGCAGGTTTAGCTACAGACTTTTCGGTCACTGGTTTCTCTGTTTTGACAGGGGCTACCTGTTTTGAAGGAACACTTTTTTGTTCATTCTTTTTTGGAGGGATTGGCCTTGATTTTTTAAAATCCTGAGGCTTTTGGGATGTGGGAACAGTCTTTTTCTTTACTGGAGCATCCTTTTCAGCCTTAATTGGTCTGGTAGATTTGGTTTCAGAGGCATTAATTGCCTGCTGATCTAAAATTTTATAGATTAAATCCTGTTTCTTAAAGGATTCAATCCGTTTAATTTTAAGTTCTTTTGCTACATCCTTCAAATCGGAAAGCAGCTTCTTGTTTAATTCAAGAATGTCGTACATGTGTTTTAAATAGGGAATTAAATAATATGAAATGAAATATTTATATTAAAAATAAACTCAAAATCAGTCTGAATGCAGTATTGGCTTGATAGAAGAGGGATTATTTACAATATATGAATTGAAATTCCATGCAATAATAGTGGATTTCATCAATTCTTCCAAATAATTCATCATAATAAAAAACAGAGTGGCTATTTTTTTAAATTTTCTGTCTATATTTATGTTTATTATCATATAATGTTGAACATAAATAATTTTTAGTAAATTTAAACTCGAAGCTTGAAAAAAATATTTGAATTTGGAAACTTTTAACATGTTACTTTCGTATAT
>JAGLSB010000800.1 GCA_023135955.1 Bacteroidales bacterium
CTTCCACCACAGCTTTGCTGTCTTCGGCAGCATTTACTTTAGTAGATTTATAGACTAACTTTCCCTTCTTGTCAATAATGAAGGTCCAGCGTGCTGTGGTAACATCCCTCGACAAGATATGTTGAACACCACTAACTTCTCTTTCTATAGATTTTTCACCTTTTCTTACAGGCACACCGAATTCATTTGCAATGTTTCCATCTGCATCCGATAAAAGAGTAAAATTAAGATTGTGTACACTTTTAAATAATTCAAGATTCTTTACTTCATCACCGCTAATACCAACAACTTCAGCATCTAAGGATGATAATTCATCTTTGGAATCGCGATAAGCACAAGCCTGCTTAGTACAACCACCTGTCATTGCAGCAGGATAGAAATATACTACCAGGTTCTTTTTGCCAATTACATCCGTCGATTCCCAAATATCTCCATTATCAGATTTTGCCGAAAAAGGCTTTACAAGATCTCCAACATTTAAGCCTACGTTTTGGGCTTGTGCTGTAAATATAACAAACAGAGATATAAAGATTAAGTAATTTTTAATTCTTATTTTCACGTTTTCTAGTTTATTGTTTCTTTCTGTAAGGAACTTAATTTATTCAGGTATTTACTTCTATAACAGTTTAGAATAATTGTTAATACTTTGTCGGTATAATTTTCTTTAGCCCTATCTGAAGAATATTAATTATACACTCTAACACTATTTAATGGCTAATTGTTTTCAAATAATGTGTTATTATTCTGCTTTCCGAATCAAAGTTATGATTTAAATAGTGTAATAAACTCTGTTAATAGATTTTTAAAAAGATTGGCAATAATATTACATTGGTGTACGGAGATTTAATAAGTACCCCCTAGGTTTCATTATATATTTTATGATATTGGTAGTAATACTACCTATTTTGACGTATTTCTAATGATATTAGTGGTTTAGTATTTGAGAAACAATTTACAGGAATGTCCGCAATACCATTTACATATGAAGACTTTGAATACACCCGTGAACAACCCATTCAGGAAGTAAATTCTGGTCTTTCAGAAAAGGATCGTTCCTTCTTGCTTAGTTTAAAACAAGGTACACCAGATTGGGATTTATTTCCAATGCCAATGCTTAGCGAGTTGCCTGCGGTTCAATGGAAGCTGCAGAATATTCAAAAGTTGATGAACTCAAATCCTGAAAAGCATCAAGGATTAATTAAAAAACTGGAGTCTCTTCTCTAAAATCTTAAAGGGCGTTTAATTTCACTCAAGTTGGAGCTTAGAGACACAATATAAGACGAGATTACCTGCGGTGGTCTCTTTCCCTCCGGGAGGGTACCTTACAGAGACTAAAAACCTGATAATTTGCAGTAGCAAATTAGGTGTTCTTTTTTCAAT
>JAGLSB010000801.1 GCA_023135955.1 Bacteroidales bacterium
ATCTATCCGAATGATATTACAAATAATCTCTATAAAATAGAAATGAACCATTTCTAGATTTATTAATTAATATATCCCATTCATTTTTACAACTATTTTGATATTTTTTTAATTCAAACATTTGCTTTTTCTAAAAAAATAGAATAATCTCTTATATAATCATTCTCAGAATAATGATTAGAAGCAACAACCATTTGCACGGCATTATGCGTGTATTTCATTTTATGCCAACACAACGAAGGAATATATAATCCAATATTGGGTTTATTTAGTTGAAAGGTTTCCTTTTTTCTGGTAATTGTTTCTGTTTCTATTATTATACTACCTGCAACGGCAACTAATACTAATTCTTTTTCAATATTTGCATGTCCGCCACGTTCAATTCTTTCAGGAGTAAAGTAAGTCCAGTAAACTCTTTTTATATCAAAAGGTATCTCACATTGCTGTTCAGCAACAGATATATATCCAATAGCTGGTGCACCAATCGAATTGAATTTAATTAAATAAGGTTTTTTAATATTTTCTATTATTGACATATTTTCCATTCAATATTCGGCCTAATTACACCTGGAACTTTGTGAAAATTAACTCCTTGGTGGGTATTTCTAACTTCAAAAGTAAAAACATCTTCTTTCATAAATAATAGATACCTTTGACTCTCTCCAAAAATCAGTTTAATCTTATATCGTCCACTGTTTAATATATTAGATAAAATTATTGCTTCAACAATATAATTTTTTCGTTTTGAATCTCTATTTGTTGTAATGACAACTCCTTGGTGAAATACTATTGTTTCATCAAAAGTAGATAATTCAATAGTACAATCAATGTTGCTATTTTCTTTGAAATTATAGAAATCGATCATGATTTTCAAGCCAGACTCAATATCAATCTGATCTCCATTAAGCGGTTCAACTTTTATTCGGTGAAGTTGAATATTTTCATTACCGATAATATTATCAGTCTGAGAAAAAATTCTATCGGTTGTAATTTCGGAATTTCCGTTTTGCAAATATTCATTTATGCCTTCAACTACTGTTCCTTCATAAAATTTCGCCCCATTCTCCAAGCATATTAATCTATTACACAGCCCTTTGATCGCTGCCATATTATGACTCACAAATAATACAGTCCTTCCCTTTCCTTTAGAGATATCCTGCATTTTACCAATGGCTTTTTTTTGGAATTCAGCATCACCAACGGCCAGCACTTCATCGACTATAAGAATGTCAGGTTCTAAATGTGCCGCTACAGAAAATGCCAACCGAACATGCATCCCACTTGAATATCTCTTTACCGGAGTATCTATGTATTTTCTTACACCGGCAAATTCAACAATTTCGTCAAGTTTAGACTTTATTTCTGATTTATCCATTCCCATTATTGCTCCATTGAGAAATATATTCTCCCTTCCAGTAAGTTCCGGATGAAAACCCGTCCCAACTTCCAACAAACTCGCAATTCTTCCTTTGACATTCACAGAACCAGTCGTAGGACCTGTAACCCTAGAAAGAATTTTCAATAGCGTAGATTTCCCTGCCCCATTTTTCCCAATAATTCCTAACACTTCTCCTTCTTGTACTTCCAGATTAATATCTTTCAGAGCCCATACATATTCTCCTTCAGCCTTATACAGATCGTTTTCCTGTCCAATTTTTAGAAAAGGATCTTCTTTGCCACGGATTTTGTGTGTCCATCTTTGAAAGTCGCCACGCAGGGTTCCGGCGCCGACGGTTCCGAGGCGGTATTGTTTGGAGAGGGAGTCTATTTTTATTACGGTATTGCTCATGTTGGATGTAGGTTGTCTTTAAAATGATGTGTGTTGCTTAGCTGGAAGGTCGAAGGGAGAAGCTGGAAGGAAGAGCGGGGATAGAAGGCTGTAGGCAGAAGCTGGAAGGAAAGAACCTTGATACAGACTTCCTTTTTGTAATCTAATTCTTGTTTCAGACATTTCTCCAGCATATTTTTTTTCGCCTTCTCCCTTTTATCTTCTTCCTTCCTCCTTCGAACTTCCATCTTCTAACTCTTATACAATGAATTTATTAATCCTTTTATCATCGAAGTAATTTCAATGGCTTGACTTTCTAATTTATCTAAGGATTCTTTTGTTATCCATTTTCGATTATAGAAAATATTCAATATTGTTATTGTTTCATATGTTTATAATTGATTTTTATTTGTCATATAGGAACATCCATTTAGTCATCCCTTTGTTTGATTAAGTTTTAATCATGGATGTTTCATATAATGATCCGCGTGATATATAAAGAAAATGTATAAATTCTTTTTTTGAATTTCTTCCTTTACCTTCTGCAATATTCATTGCAACTGAAGTAACAGCAGACTCTATTTGTTCAACTAAGCGATAATGTTTTCTGTCTGAATTTAATTGGTCAACTTCATCTAAAACCAGATCTATAAATGTCATTGACTTTTGCCAAACGATCAGGTCTTTGAATCCAAAGTTATTGTTCATAATATTTAGTTAGAAGGCTGAGAATCGAAGGGGGAAGCTCGAAGATCGAAGGGAGAAGCTCGAAGATGGAAGGGAAGACAAGTCACAGTTCGAAGTTTTTCTTCTTCCCTCCTTCCAGCTTCCGCCTTCGAGCTTCTTCCTCTTACACCGTATCCATAAAATTCTGCTCAATCTTATTGAAAAGCAAAACCCCAATTCCTAAAACAACTAAACAAAATCCGGCGCTGTATCCTAACAAGCCCCAATGAATTTCTCCTACACCAAGCATTATTGTTTTAAAGGTTTCTACAATTCCGGTTAAAGGATTGACCATTAATACTACTCGCATTTTGCCCTCAATGCTGGAAAGGGGATAGATTACAGGGGTGGCATACATCCATAATTGAACGCCAAATGCAACAAGATTGGTTAAGTCGCGATATTTGGTTGTTAAGGAGGAGATAATAATTCCAAACCCAAGGCCTAAACCGGCTAATAGGATTAGTAAAACCGGCAGTAATAAAAGATAAATATTCGGGCCAAATTCAAAGCCTTTTATCCAATAAATAACCATAAATACCCATAAAAATAAAAATTGTATGATGAATTGAATCATATTGGAAATCACTATGCTTACAGGCACAGCCAGTCTTGGAAAATATACTTTGCCAAATATTTTAGCATTCTCTACAAAGGTCTTTGATGTCATATTTAAAGACTGACTAAAATATGTCCATGGAACAATTCCCGCCATATAAAATAGCATCTGGGGTAAATCATCGGTCGATAATTTTGCAATCTTGCCAAATACAAGAGTGTACATTAAAGTCTGAAACAAAGGCTGAATAAGAAACCATAGGGGACCAAGGATGGTTTGCTTGTATTTTGCTACGAAATCTCTTCTAACAAACAAACCGATCAGATCGCGAAATTCCCAAAGCTCTTTGAGGTTGATGTCGAAGAGGTGGCGTTTGGGTTTTATTGTTAGGTCCCAGGTGGGGTCTTGTTGTTGGGGGTTCATCTTATTTGGTGATTTCTTTGTAATTGAAAGTTATGAGGTTAAGAAGTTGGGCAGTTGTGCGGTTAAGAAGTTGGGCAGTTATGTAGTTATGCAGTTGTGCAGTTATTTTTCTATTCCAGGGAAATAAAACAATTTTCGGGCCCTGTTTCTTCTTTATGAAATTTTGTTAGTCGTTTTACGGTTTCCTAACTGCATAACCGCATAACTCCTTAACTTCTTTAGTTGTGCGGTTAATTAGTTATGCA
>JAGLSB010000802.1 GCA_023135955.1 Bacteroidales bacterium
AACAGCTAATATCCCTATCGGTGCAAGTAAGGTTGCCAGGCTGGTTCCCTGCGCAAGATGCTGACTCATACCAAGAATAAATATAAGGGTTGGAATGATAATAATTCCACCACCTACTCCCAGGGTTCCGCCTACTAATCCGGCTATTAGTCCGGCTATTATTAGAATGATGATTTGAATAAGAGTCATAAAAATAACTTAGACCTCCGAGGTTTATAGACCTCCGAGGTTTAAAATAAAAAAAATCTCCAAAAATCCAAATTCAAATATTAAAAGTCCAAATTTAATGAAAAATAAAAGATTCTGGGTAAAACAATCTGATTCTCAATCCCCCAGGCCCAATCCAAACGAAGAAAATAACCAAACACGCGACTTCTTACTCCAAATCCATAACCTGCTACCAAAGGATCTCTAAAAGAATCAATAACAACCTCAATAGGACCATTTACATAGGTTTCACTATCATATTCATTCTCTCCCGACCATGGGTGTAATCCAGTCCATGCTGTTCCGGCATCAACAAAACCAACTAACTGAAAATTATTTAGAAAAGAAGAAGACAAAGGCCGGTTAAAAATATATCGAATAAGGGGCCACCTGAGTTCGGAATTAATAAGTGCAAAATTACTTCCATTTCTTATGTTCTGACTAAAACCTCGCATGTTAGTTGCTACTGTCTGAAAAGCGTAATTTTTCGTATAATCTATGGGTACCGATTTATCAAAGGTCTCAATCCTGGTAGACAAATTTGTCCAATTATCTACACTTCCCAAATAATAAATTAAAGGAGTATTCCCGAAAGATGAGGATGCAGCAAAGCGATTTGCCCATATAAGTGTTCTGTGCAAACGTAAATAATGTCTGAAATCAGCACCAAGCACAACTAGATCAGCCTTCTTTTTATCTATTTGGTTATATGCTTCAGCAAATAATTTATACCGTGTACCCTGATAAAGATTTAATCCTAAAGAACGGGTATCGTCATGAATATATTCAACCTTCAATCCTGCCCAGGGCTTTACAATATCAGGTTGATTCAAACTTAAAAGATCTGTCGATAAATATACGGAGTGATCATTTCTGAATATCGCAGAAGTTCTAATCGCTTTCACCTCATCAAGGGGAAACTTCATGATATACATCATCTCATGAGTAAATGTCTTCAGATAAGAAATTTCCGTTTGAGAGTTAAAAACCTGACGATGAAAAATTACCTGCTTGTCCCATCGGGTTTTAAGATCCTCGAAGCTAAGGAGAAATTCATTGCTATTGAAATCTGTTGCAAATCTTGCTCCACCAATAATGCGAATATCTTCAAAAAGATCAGATGCTCCGACTTTGAATTGCATATTAAATCCCGGATTGAAATAAACAGCCCCACCGGTAAAAGCCTGATAAGATTCATTCAGGAAGCTGAAATCAACCTGACTTACCATATAATTTGGATAAAAAGACGTTTCGTAATCAATATACCTGAGAAATTCATCTTGAACAGTATCCATTACTATACTTAGGTGATTATCCCTTAAGCGATTGTTATAATAATCCAGTTTTTCTTTCTCAAAAACATAATTGTTAATATCTATTAAATTAAAGTCAAGCTTAAAAGTATCTGCACCTTCTATAATACTATTCCCAACAATATCTTCCATCGAGATAATCTTACTTTCAATATTATTTATGCTATCCTCTTTCGACATCAGATTCGATTGATAAGTCCTAAAGCTACTAACCATCAAATCTTGTTCGCTGATTATATCCGGATCAACATTCCCCATGTACATATTATAAAGGCCATCATGAAAAATTACTTCAACATAATCTCCAGTTTTAGAATTAAAATCCTGCTTGAAAATATTTCGCCTATAATTCGTCAAAGGCAGACTACGAGCAAAATAATTATAATGGATAGAGGTATCGATGAATGCAATCGCACTGTCGTATTTGGCAAAATATCTGTTTATTATTCCTGAATTGTCACTCAGATACAAAAATTTCTTGTCGCTAACCGGAAAGGGTTGATAACGATTTCCAAAATCTCTTTCTGTCATTCTGCGTAATTCATCCGGATTTCTGGTATCGTATAAAAAGACTGAATAATAATCGGCAATATTTTCAGGATTCTTACTTATATTTAAGCTATCGTTTTTTCTATTGGAAGTGAAAATAATCTGCCTTGAATTATCAAAAAACCTGGGGTTTAAATCATCCGGAATATCATCTGTAATTTGTTTGTTTGTACCTGTAACAATGTCATGAATAAATATATCTGTCTGCCCTTTGCGCACTCCTGATATCACAAATTTAAGGCCATCATCCGAATAGTCAAGATCTAGAATCTTCTCAAAATTGACGAATATTCTTGAATTATATTCATCCAATTCCAAATCATAATAGCTAAGCCTTATTTCTCCCCTATATTCCTCCACCCATGCAATTATTTTGCTTGTCGGGTGCCATGTAAGAACCGGATATGAATAATCACTTATCTGTTCAATCTTATAACCTTCCTTATCAAGTTTCTTACGCTTACCGATCGCCAAATTGTGTAAGAATATTTTATATCTGCCTTCCTCATTATAAACATAAGCAAGATAATCTCCATCCGGACTTAATTTTACCTGTGTGTATACTTTATTCTTCCCTGGTCTTTTTATAAGCTTCTCAGTATCAGGTAGCTCAGCAATGCCCTCCTGGTCCATATACATATTAAAATAATATCCCAACCATTCGTCAGACAAATCCTTTAAGGGCATTCCTAGTACATAAAGAAATCCATAATTGCTATTCTTGTTTATCCTCGTGATATACAAGATATTTGGAATTATAGATTTTCCGTAAGTATCTGAAATATATTTCCAAAATGAATGTCCTGCATACAAAGCATCAATACCCTCTAAACGATTGAATTTCTTATACCTGTCATTAATAATTCCATCTTTAACTCTATTTTCCAATTCAAAATCCCATGGATTCGATATATAAGAAACTAATCCGGGAATATACCATTCGGGTAAATTTAATAAAGTCGAATTTGTGAAGTTGTCCTTGAAATCATTCCCATACAACATCTCATAAATTAAGGCCTCAGATAAAGATTGAGTAATTTGTTGTTCAAGTTTATTATGGTCTCCATCAAAAAATAGAAATATTTTATTTTGAATAATTCGTGTAACACCTCCAATATTAGCTTCCTCCTCTTCATTTACTATTATCTGACCAATGTTACTTTGCTTAAAATCCGATTGTTTATTATATGTAATTAGAATTAATCTTTTTTCGAATTTATAATCGAAAAAACGCTCAATCCGTGGCAGCTCATCTTTAATGTAATCAGCGACATAAAGAGAAAGTTCTGTTCCTTCGTCGTATGAATATACATCATATCTCTCAAAACGGTAAAATTTCCAGTAAAAACTATTATACTGAACCCTGTTTTTCCCAAATTTCATTTGATGTCCGTTATAAAACTGACTGAAAAGATCAGGATTTACTGAGAGGAAAAATATAAATATCAGACTTATTTTAAGAAATCTACCAACCATAATAATTCATGAATAACCTTCAAAATTAAGTAATAATTTGTATTTATAAGCTTTCATCATTCAAATAGAAATAAAATAACCACAATAATAATGCAACTTTTTTGGCAGAATTGTTGTATATCATCTATAGCTTTATTTAATTTTGCATTATTAACATTTAATTTAATGATTTGTCAAAATTGCTAAGTACTTTTATTTTTTGAAAAAACATACAATTATGAAAAGAATTATTATCAATTTGCTTATAATTTCATTTGTATTCTCACATGTTGTTTTTGGACAACAAAAAGGGGCAAATTTATCTTTCGATAAAAAAATTCATGATTTTGGAGAGATTAAGGAGGCCGATGGAATAGTTACATATAATTTTTCCTTTACAAATACTGGAAACGAAGCATTAATCATACATCAAGTTATTTCTACATGTGGTTGTACTGTTCCTACCTGGACAAAACAACCAATTGCACCAGGCGAAAAGGGCTCTGTAAGTGCAGCTTATAATCCGAAGAATCGCCCGGGACATTTTGAAAAATATATTACAATAGAATCAAATTCCACAACAAGATCTATTCGAATACAAATCACCGGTGATGTAATCGCTAAATCTCTTAGTATTGAAGATACATACAGATTTCCGATGGGTGGAATTCGACTTCAATCTAACCATCTAAGCTTTGGAACTGTTTATAAAGGAACTCCTCAAACAAAATTGTTGGAGATCATAAATTCAAGTGATATTGTACAAAATATTGAACTTAGCGACATTCCAGCACATATTCAGGCTAAAATACTTACTCCTGGTCTAAAGCCAGGTGAAAAAGGAATTATTGAAGTTGAATATCTTAGCGACAAACATCCTGATTGGGATTTTATTATCGATCGGATAAGTGTTTCTCTGAATGGTGTAAAAGACAGGACCTATAAAATTGTAGTGAGTGCAAGTATTCAGGAAGATTTTTCATCATTAACACCAGATGAAAAGGCAAATGCACCAGTTATTGATTTTGCTAATAAAACCTTTAATTTCGATAAGCTTAAGCAAGGTGAAAAGATTAATTATGAGTATTTATTCACCAATAATGGTAAATCCGACCTCGTTATCAGAAAAGTAAGGGCCAGTTGTGGATGTACTGCTATTATTACTGATCAAAAAATTATAGCACCTGGACAATCCAGTGCAATAAAAGTTAACTTTAACTCAGCCGGGAAAAAGGGAGCTCAGAATAAAACCGTGACAGTTATCACTAATGATCCTGCAAATCCAAGAATAATTCTATGGATTAAGGGGGAAGTAGTAATTCAGGGGTAAACACATCTTTTCAATTTATAATTAATTCATCTTTAAAAGATTAAGGAATTTTTCATTGTGCAAATGAGAAAGCTCGGCACAAATTCTTATTTTTGCTTTTCAAGCAATTCTATGAGGAAATCTAAAGCTAAAAAAGAAGCACTGACTGTTTCTGGAGGTGTAGCTCGCCCGGGGCAGATAAATGATGATGCACTTTCGCGATTAAGAAAGAAGAAGATACTCAGTGTCGATGATTACATAAAGGGGATTCGGTCTGGTAATAGAAACATTCTAGCTCAGGCAATTACGCTAATTGAAAGTTCCCTTTCTTCACATAACGATATTGCCAGAGAAATAATAACTCTTTGTCTGCCACATTCAGGAAATTCCATAAGAATTGGGATAACAGGAGTACCTGGTGTTGGGAAAAGTACTTTCATCGAAAGTTTCGGGATATATCTTTCTTCTATTGGGGAAAAAATTGCCGTTCTGGCCATAGATCCAAGCAGCGAACGTTCGGGGGGAAGTATCTTAGGTGATAAAACCAGAATGGAAACACTGTCAGCTAACAAAGACACTTTCATTCGACCCTCCCCTTCCGGAGGCTCCCTTGGAGGCGTGGCAAGAAAAACAAGAGAAAGTATAATTTTATGTGAAGCTGCCGGCTTTGATACAATCTTAATTGAAACAGTTGGAGTAGGGCAATCAGAAACAGCTGTTCATTCCATGGTAGATTTCTTCCTTCTATTAATGTTGGCTGGAGCAGGAGATGAACTACAAGGAATTAAACGGGGAATTATGGAAATGGCAGATCTAATTGCAATTAATAAAGCCGACGGGGATAATCTTCACAAGGCTGAACTTGCTCAAACAGAATATAAGAATGCTCTCCATCTATTTCCGCCTCCAGAATCGGGATGGATACCGGAAACTTTGCTTTGCAGTGCTTTAAAGAATTCAGGTATTAGTGATATATGGGAGAAAATTAACGAATACAAAAAGCACACAACAAATAATGATTTTTTCTCAACAAGAAGAAAAGAACAATCAATTTTCTGGTTGCATGAAAGTATCAGAGATAATTTGAATTTACATTTCTATGATCATAAAAATATCAATGTGTTAATAGAAAAACTTGAAACCAAAGTAAAAAACTTTGAAATTAATTCTTTCGATGCTGCAAATATTCTGTTAAATGAATATTTTAATAAGTTTCAAAATGATTAAATGACATATATTTGAAATCAATCCATAAATTATACTAGCATGAAAAAAATAATGTGTTTATTTCTCTTTATTATTTTCCTAAATATCAACGATTTACATTCTTCCGGTAATATATTAATTAGTGATACGGATACTCCTTCATATATTATTACAATTAAAACTGAGACCATTCAAGACGCATACCTTTACCTTTCAAAACGTGGAACCGGATCATATATCGATATTGATTCTTCAATGGTTTCATTAGGCAAAGATGTAATTTTTAAAGGACGATTGAATTGCCCCGAAGTTCTGTACCTAAGACTTGAAAACTCAGATAAATCAGTACCTTTTTTTGCAGAAAATTCTGATATAATCATCCTTCCCGACTTTGAAGAGCCCGATAATTCTAAAGTAGTTGGTTCTGAATTAAATGATGAATTAGTATTATATCAGAGTATGTTTTCTGAAATTGACAAGAAAAAATCAGCCGCAAAAGATGAATACTATGCAGCGAGGAAAGAAGGTGATCAGCAAAAAATGGATGAGGTAATAGAACTTTTAAATAAATTTTCAGAGAAGGAACAACTCATGAATAAGAAATTCATCTCTGAGAATAAAGATTCTCACATTTCACCTTTTGTCATTAGAAGCAAAATGTTTTATACATTGAGTTTGCAGGAACTAAAAAATCTGGTATTCGGACTCAATGCTTCCCTTAATGGATCTGTCTATGTTGAATATCTTCGAGATCATATCTCCATTTTGGATAAGGTAGATATTGGCCAAAAATATAGTGATATAAGTCTTCCTACCCCTGAGGGAACAACATTTTCCCTTTCAGAAATTGTCGGAGGTAAATATGTACTGATCGATTTCTGGGCCTCATGGTGCGGCCCTTGTAGAAGAGAAAATCCAAATCTTGTAAAAATTTATGAAGAGTTACACGATGAAGGTTTCGAAATTCTGGGAGTCTCATTTGATAATTCAGAAGAAGGTTGGAAAAAAGCAATTGAAGATGACCATCTTACATGGCCCCAGATTAGCGATCTAAAAGGCTGGGGAAGCTCTGCTGCAAAATTATACGGAGTGAATAGTATTCCTCATACTGTACTACTTGATCCTGACGGTATAATTATTGAAAAGAACTTAAGCAGTGAAGAATTACACGAAATACTCAGGAAGCTTTTATAACATTTGATAAAATTCAATTGTATAAACAATTGAAACTTAATCTCTTTATGGATTATATCTTGAGTCTTTAAGAATCTTCTGGTAGGAAGTATTCATCATTATTTCACTCAGACTCAATTCCGGATTCCTTGAAGCAAATTCAGACACAATCATGTATCCATTCCATAATATTGCCCTTCCAGGTGACTCATTGGTGAAATAAGATGTATAAGGGGCAGGCCCAATTAGTTTTCTTATTTCCAGAATATCTGAGGAGTAAATCAATTTATTCTCAATAAGATAAAACCACATTTGCTTTTCATTATTTTTCACCCATTTCAATTCATCACTTGTGTAACCAAATTTTACTTCAATATCTTGCTTGGGCAAGAGTTTATCGATAAGATAAACTAATTTACCTTCATGAACTATGTATGAAAGAAGATTCTCTACCGAATCGTTAAAAGGATATTTTTCATTTAACCAATTGGAAAGAACGTCAGAGACAAGTTTTTCAGGATATAAATTTTTTTTCTGATAATCTGGCAATCCTAAATTTGTATAAAATACGTTTTCAACTCCAAGATACATATCAAGCCCAATCCCGGCAAAGTTACCAACAGTAAAAGTCGGATAATTGAAGCCCCCAATATAACTAACCAGTTCCGGGAGATCTTCGTTCGGAAAATAGTACTTATAAAGCCGAAAGGCCTGCTCAAATTCATTTTCGAGAGCTGATAAATCAGGAAAAACTCTCATCACTTCCTCGAAGATTTCTTGATTTTGCTGATCATTTATAAAATCTAAAAGGTTTCCCTCAAAACTTTTTTCATTTAAATTGCCGATATTTATAATGTAATAGCTGAAGATTTCAAAGAAATCGGTTAAATAAGTATTAAATCCTGTAATGGCTTGTGATAATGTATCAGGATTCAACAGGAATAATTCCTTATCAAACCTGACTATTTCGGTTCTAATTTCAATATTTCTAAGATCTTTTTTTGCTATTTCATTCTTACACGAAAAAAAGGATAATATAAAAAGAAGAAAAAGTATATGTTTAAAAGTTTTAATCATTATAATCAACATACAATTCGAGTAATATTTTATATATTTTTGTTTAGTTAATCGCGCAAGTTATAAAACTTGATTTTGTAATAAAATTTAAATTGTGAAAAAAATGAAAAAGACATTAGCTATTATCCTGTCTCTATTGTCGATCTCTTTATTTTTAAATGCACAAAATTTGAGGCTTAGCATTTTAGCTAATCCGCAAATCTCATGGCTTACACCAGATATAGAGAATATCTCCCCTTCAGGTAATATTATTGGTATTAATACGGGTATTGGAATGGACATATTCTTTGCTGAAAATTATGCCTTTTCTACCGGAATAAAAATTAATAATATAGGTGGGAGTCTATTATACAACGACAGTATATCTATAAGCTCCGAAGGAATAGTATCTATGGCCAGGAACATAGAATACAAAACTCAATATTTATCTGTACCGATTGGATTAAAACTCAAAACAGTTGAAATTGGCTATACTACAATTTGGGTTAATCCAGGGATAACACCAATGTTTAAACTAAAAGCTCAGGCATATTTTGATGATGAAAGTGAAAGTCAAAATGTGCTAGAAGAAATAGGATTAATAAATATCAATTATTTCATTGAGGCTGGTATTGAATATAGTTTAGGAGGGAATACCGCCTTAGTTGCGGGATTAGGATATTATTCAGGATTTATGGACATAACAAACCATGTTGAAGACAAGATTACAACAGGATCTATTGGACTCGTACTTGGGATTCTATTTTAGAATTTATGGTTTAATTAAACAATTTATTAGCGATGAAAATTGCACTGGCACAAATAGATTATCATATAGGTAACTTTCTAGAGAATACAACAAATATTGTTCTCCAGATAAAAAGAGCACAATTGGAGAGTGCTGACCTGGTAATTTTTTCTGAATTATCTGTCTCAGGATATCCACCACTCGATTTGCTGGAAAGAAAAGATTTTGTAGAGAAATGTACTAAAGAAGTTCATAAAATAGCAAGAATTTGCAAGAAGATTGGTGTAATAATTGGTGCTCCTTCAATAAACTCAGACCCACAAGGTAAACTTTTATTTAACTCGGCATATTTCTTAAACAGAGGAGAAGTAAAAGATATTTTTCACAAAACACTTCTTCCTACATATGATATTTTTGATGAATACAGATATTTTGAACCTAATAATGAATTTCATTTATTGGAATTCAAAGGAAAAAAGATTGCTGTTACAATTTGTGAAGATTTATGGGATGACCAACCGGTAGAGAGTGAATTTGCGAGAAGAAGGCTTTACAAGATCAACCCTATGGATGAACTTATTAAACAAAATCCAGACCTAATTGTGAATATTGCAGCATCCCCTTATTCACACATGCGATCTAAGGTTAAGAAAAGTATATTTATTAATAAGGCTAAAAAATATAACCTGCCAATTATTTATGTGAACCAGGTGGGAGCTCAAACACAATTGATTTTTGAAGGTGGCAGCATGGCGATTGACAAAAAAGGTAAAATTATTGAACAACTTAAATATTTTGGAATTGATTTTAAAATTGTTGATCTCAATAACTTAACCAAAAATATTACAACAACCGTTTTTG
Organism: Bacteroidales bacterium; assembly: GCA_023135955.1. Lineage (GTDB taxonomy): Bacteria > Bacteroidota > Bacteroidia > Bacteroidales > JAGLSB01. The sequence continues at coordinate 9,878 of JAGLSB010000802.1, forward strand.
AAGAACCTGATAGAATAAAGATGGTTCATGATGCACTTATAACAGGTATTAAAGGTTATTTTAAGAAAATGGGATTCTACAAAGCAGTTGTAGGACTTTCTGGTGGGATTGATTCTGCTGTAACCATTGTCCTTGCAGCCAGAGCTCTGGGATCTGAAAACGTTCATGCCTTATTGATGCCTTCTCAATATTCATCAGACCATTCTATTAGCGATTCTATAGATCTGGCGAATATGATCAAAATGAAATTTGATATTCTCAATATTCAAAAAGGTTTTGATACGCATTTAGAATCTCTGAGTAAATTATTTTCTGGTCTGAAAGAAGACATTACTGAGGAGAATTTGCAATCCCGGATTAGAGCTATTCTACTCATGGCCTACAGTAATAAGTTTGGACATATTCTTCTAAATACGAGCAATAAAAGTGAATCAGCAGTTGGCTACGGCACTCTTTATGGAGACATGAGTGGTGGCCTTTCTGTACTTGGCGATGTGTATAAATCTGATGTTTATGAGCTGGCAAAGTTCATCAACCGTAAAAGTGATATAATTCCTGTAAATATCATAGAAAAACCACCTTCTGCAGAACTAAGACCCGATCAGAAAGATTCAGATTCACTCCCCGACTATGAAACCCTGGATAAGATTCTTTTCGAATATATCGAGAAACAAAAATCTCCTAATGAGATTTCAGAATTCGATCCTGATCTAGTAAGAGAAATAGTCAGAAAAGTAAATATGAATGAATACAAACGTTTTCAAACTCCCCCAATCTTACGAATATCTTCAAAAGCCTTTGGTGAAGGAAGAAGAATCCCACTTGTTGCAAAATATTAGTTAATCAACTGATTTTGAGACGATCCTAGACGCGTAAGACTTTTCATGATAGGGTAAAAAAAAATTAATTAATTTTATTACCTTTACATGTTTTATAGCATTTCAGTAAAATATAAAGAAAACTTAATTATGCAGGATAGGATTATAAATTGTGAAAATTGCATTGACAATCCAAAATCTGTTTTTACGGTTCTTACTCCTAAAGAGAAAGACATAATCAGAAAAAGTCATTCTTGTTCATTCTATAAAAAAGGCGAAATTATTTTTAAAGAAGGCGACAAGCCTTTTGGTTTGCTTTGCCTCGCTGATGGCAAAGTTAAAATTTTCAAAGAAGGTGTAGGAGGCAGAGAACAAATTGTAAGAATGGCAAAACCAGTTGGGTTCATAGGTTACAGAGCATTATTCGCTGACGAGCATCATACAGCTACCGCTGTTGCAATTGAGGATTGTACTGTTTGTCAGATTGATCGTGACGTGGTTTATGAAGTCCTGAAGGAAAGTTCAGAATTAGCACTCAGCATCATTAAGGCCTTTGCCACAGAATTGGGGTTCTCAAATAACAGAACTGTTACTCTTACTCAGAAGCATATCAGAGGCAGATTAGCCGAATCCCTTATTTTCCTCAAAGACACATATGATTATGAGGATGATGGACAAACAATAAAAATATATCTTTCCAGGGAAGATGTAGCTAACCTTTCAAATATGACAACTTCTAATGCAATAAGAACCCTTTCTACTTTTGCTCAAGAGGGAGTAATTGCCATCGATGGTCGTAAAATCAAAATTCTTGAGCTTGCAAAGCTTGAAAGGATTAGTGAATTAGGCTAAGATAATTCTAAGGATAAAAAATATCTGCTGAAATTAGTAAACCCTCTTATCTGATAGGAATTTCTCAGTGATTTCATTCAGGAAGAAAATGAAATATACGATTCCCAGGGAGACAATAAGGATTGTTATATTATTTTTTAAAAAGCTCATCCAAAAATTATCGTAGTTTTCATTCGTTAATAGAATCACTATTGAAATCGCAAATAATAATAACAAACTGATCGATTTTATACTGAAATCGAAAAATATACTCCTATATATATTATACCGGGAAATTCTTTTCATAACTTTTCCTGTCAATTCACTCGGACAAGAGTCAGTATCGCTTCCTGTTAAAGATTCCTTTATGAGGATATCGATAAATTCCGTTTTATCTTCCATAATAAAATATTATTAAACAAAAGACTCATAATGAATCTCCTTAAAATCAGGCACATTCTTCAGTATCTCATCTTTAATTATAGCTCTTGCTCTGTTTAAATAGCTTTTTATAGTTCCAACAGGCATTTTAGTTATTTCAGCAATCTCTTTGTAGGAGAACTCTTCAATGTGATAAAGGTTTATTAAAACTTTATAAGAAGTCTTCAAATTATCTATTATGCCAGCTACTATCTCATTTATCTCTAAAGAATATAGTTCTGCACCCGGGTTCTTATCCCATGGAGAAATTTGCTCTAAATTAGCAATATCAACATCCTCAAATATTCTCTGCCTATTTTTTCTTCGTAAATAATCTGAACATACATTAAAACTAATGGATCCGATCCATGTAGAAAGCTTGGATTCACCCCTAAATTTACCAATATCCTTGTAAACTCTAAAAAAAACTTCCTGAAACAAATCCTCAGAAACACTCTTACTACCCGTCATACGTAATGAAATATTCCATACAAGATTCCTGTGGGTATCAATAAGGTACCTGTAAGATTCATTGTTACCGGATCTTAGTTGCTTTAGTAAATCTTCGTCATTCATTCTTAATATAAGTCGTTTCAGACTCCTAAAAGTTGCAAAAACTTCAATAAAAATAATAAAACAGTAATTTCTGCAACCTTTTTTTACCATTAACTACTAATGAAATAAGCAACGATAAAAAATCGGGGCGATTTAAAGAGACCAAAATAAAATATTTAACGCATTAATTGTAAAACAATTTAAAAACAAAAATTATGGAAGCAGCATTAGCATTAGCAATTGTATTTTTTGCATCATTTCAAATAATAAAGGTGCTTACCGAATACTTATTAAAAAGAAGACTCATTCGAGATAACCAAATTGATAAGGCCGACGCGCTCTCTCAATTCAATCCAAAAAACAGTGAGATTAGTAGTTATCCTACTTTAAAATGGGGACTGGTAGCATTATTTGGAGGAATAGGATTTATTCTGATTGAGGTACTTTCAAGTACAACAACATTAAATATGTCAATGGAAAATTCATTTCTACCTATTGGGATTATTCTCGTTTTTGTCTCACTAGGCTTTCTTCTCTATTTTTTTATTGCTAAAAACAAGGAGCAATAGAAAAATATAATGCGGTTATTCAGGTTTCACCAGGCAAAGCTTGGTGGCTTTAATCCGTGTTTCAAATTCATAAAGAATAATATGAGGGGGGTATTCTCCCCTCTTTTCTTTTTCAATAATATAGGAAGCAGTATTGTCATCCATATTATTTGTATAGCGCAAAATATCATTTCTCTCCCTCATTATATAGAAACTGCTGGCATGCTGAATTCGGGTTCCCTCCATAACAAATAGTTTACCGGGATTTGAAATTACACCCACCATAATAGCTCCATTTTTCTGATTTTGGAAATTATTGTGATTAAAACGATGTGGAATCACATAAAAATTAAATACTATTCGACTTATAAGCAAAACCGAAAGACTCAATAATATGTAATTCTGTAGATCCTTTCTTGCAAAAATAATAAGTGGAATAAAAAGTAACAATACGAAAAAATATTTGAACCAGAAATTTTCATACTCCTGAGGATCTGTAATTAGTGGGGAGATCAAAATAAGAATTAAAAAAAGAATAGAAATTATTAATAGCTGAGGTTTAAAAAAGAATCTAATAAATTTTTCATTCTCATTGTTAAACAATACAAAAAACAGAGTTCCGAAAAACATTGGCAGGAACATAAATAAATATCTGGCATAAATTGCAGGAGATACCCAATAAATCAAAATATTGGCAATAAATGTCAGTAAAAAGTATCTACTAAGTTCATTCTCCCATACAAAACTGCGATTTCTCTTCCATAACATCAGAATAACTAATAATGTCCATGGAAGAAAGTGGTAAATGAATTGAAAAGGAAAAAGGAAAAAGTGTTTTACACTTTCCAAGATATTGTTATCTATAAAGGTTCTTTTTGAGGACTCACTCCATAATGTGACAAAGTAATTTTCTAAAGGATTATCAACATTATATATTAGTAAATATCCGCCAACTATTAGTATCAATACTGCAAAACCAGCCATATGCTGTAAGCTGAAGAGTCTTTTGAAATCACCCTTGGAAATAAACCAAACCAGTAAGGTAACCCCCAGGAAAACAAGAGAAGGTAAGGCTTTCATCATAAATGCCATAGAGGCAAAGAAATAAGCCGCCAAAAATAGCTTATAATATTGTTTTTTACTCCCAAAATAATAGACCGACCATATAATCAAATAAATTAACCATGAAAAACTGATGTCGATTAATCCAATAAATGAGTCATAAAACAATATCCTTCCGCTTGTAATTACAGCAAAAGAAGTTAAAAAAGCCACTCTTCTGCCAAAGTCCTTCCTCAAACTCAAGTAAATGCTCAATCCGAACAACAATAATGATATAATTACAGGGATACGAAAGATAAGCTCAGAATCTGAATTAGCGATCTTAACAAACAATATTTGAATCCAATTGAATAAGGGTGGTTTATTTAAATAGAACTCCCCATTAATAGTAGGATGTATATAATCTCCAGAAAAAATCATTTCCAGAGCGACTGTGGCTCGGGTAGCCTCATCGAGGATAAATGGCATCATACCCAGATTTATTAACAAAGCAGGGAACAACAAGAGCAATAAATAAACAATTAGAAAAATGTCTTTATTTTTATCTTTGATAATAAATCGCATAAATTGAAGTTTCTGATTGTAAAAATAGAAATTTCTTTTAGCTCTTAAGCTTTACTTACAGACATATGCTAACTTTGTGACGTTAATTTATATTTTATTAGTCTATTTATGCAATTAATCGTTTATATTTTTTCCAAAATATTATATGGATTTTTATGGCTGATAACCAAAATACCTCTTCAGTGGTTGCAGGTATTTGCATTTATATTATTCCCATTTATTTATTATATTTTTCCATATAGGAAGAAATTAGTTCTGCGAAATATCAGAACCGCATTCCCTGAATGGACAGAAAAGAAAGTAAGGAAAACAGCTAAAAATTTCTATTTATATTTCAATCAATCTCTAATTGAGTCACTTTATACAGGCACGTTTAGTAAAAAAAACTATGAGGAACGATATAAAGTCAGGAATCCTGAATTATGTAACAACATATTTGAGAAAGGGAAGAGTGTCACCCTACTGATGGCTCATTATGGTAATTGGGAATGGTCGCAGTCTATGCAATTATGTCTTAAACATCAGGTTCTTCCAATATATAAACCACTTCATAATAGGGTCCTGGATCAGAAAATTAAAAACGACAGAGAAAAATTTGGAGCAATTGCGATTCCTATGGAGAAGATTTTAAGAACTCTCTTTGAATTTGAAAAGCACAAAAAACGCTCGCTTACACTATTTGTTGCCGATCAACGTCCATTAATGGCAAAGATTCAATACTGGACAAATTTTTTTCACCAGGATACCCCTGTTGTAATGGGTCCGGAAAAGATTGCCCATAAGTTTAATCATGCAGTAGTCTTTCTTAAAATTATTCCTATTAAAAGGGGATATTATGAAGCTGAATTTGTGCAGATGTTTGATAATCTTGAGGGCGTAAAAGAATATGAAATAATGGAGACATACCATTCTCATCTGGAGAAAATGATTCGGGAGAAACCTGAATACTGGTTATGGACCCATAATCGGTGGAAGCACAAAAAGGAAGATTTCTACCGCTTACAAAAAAAACGGGAGGGAAGATGAGGATATTATTTACAGGAAATTTTGATCCTGAATATAACCGAACAAGAGTTATCATATCTGGGTTAAAATCTCTGGGTGTTGAAATAAATATCTTTAGATTCCCAAAAAAGAAAAAGCCTGACAGAAAAAAACTACTTGATGCAATAGAGAAAACGGATTGGATATTCCTGCCAAGCTTCACTCATACCGATCTCCCTTTCATTCGAAATATAAGCTTAAAACCAATTATTTTTGATCCACTTATTTCAAGATATTTATCAAAAGTTTTTGATTATAAATCAGTTTGGAGATTTTCTCCACGAGCTTATAAAAACTATCTGAAAGATAGTCGGGCATTGAAAAGAGCAGATCTGATCCTCGCAGATACGCTCTCCCATAAAAACTATTTTACTGAAAAATTTAATGTTCCTTCAGAAAAAATCAGAGTTGCGCCCATTGGTGTTATAACCAATGATTTCTTCCCAATAAAAGTAAAAGGGGGTGACAGAAATAAAATAATTGTTGGCTTTTATGGTTCATTTATTCCTCTTCATGGGATTGATGTAATTATTAATACCGCAGAAATACTCAAGGCTCATAAGCATATAAAATTCAGGCTTATTGGCAATGGGATTCTTTTTTCAAAGATGCAAAAAATGGCAGAAAAAAAGTTCCTTCAGAATATAGATTTTGTAGGCTGGAAGCCATATTCTGAACTAAATGAAGAAATAAATAACTTCGATATAGCATTAGGAATTTTTGGTCAAAGCAAAAAAGCCAACATGGTTATTCCCAATAAATTATTTCATTATGCTGCTTGTGAAAAGGTAATTATTAGTCGAAAAAGTGATGCAATTACCGAGATCTTCGATCACGACCAAAATATCTCCCTTTGTGAACCAAATCCACATGGACTTGCTTCTGCAATCCTTGCCATAGGTAATATTTCAGAAAGAACCCGGATTGCAAAAAAAGGTCGTGAACTAATTTTGAAAGATTACAATCAAAAGAAAATAGCTGAAAATATTTTGCAATTTATTAAAGACTATTCCAAGGGGATATAAGAATATTCCTCCAGGAGGTTTTCGAGGTTTTCCTGGGTTTTCCCAATACTAAACATCTTCTCAACCCTTTCCCTACCCATATTTCCCAACTTAATCCTATCAGCCTTGTCATTTATTAACTGAATTACTTTTTCCGTCAAAGCTTCCATATCGAAAGGGGGAACCAGATATCCGGTTTTTTGATCCTCAACAATCTCAGGGTTACTACTAATCTCAAAGGCAACCACAGGCTTATTACATGCCATAGCTTCAACAAGAACATATCCAAAACCTTCCCATATTGAGGTAAGTACAAAAATATCTATAGATTGCATAAAGCCTTTCATATCTTCAACAAAACCGCAAAACTCAAAATATTTCTTCAGTTTATTTTTAGATATCAAGGCTTTCAATTCATTCTCCATTCTTCCTTCACCAGCAATTAAAATCTTAAAGTCTATCTTTTTTCTTTTCAATTTCGATGCAAGGTCAATAAGATATTTCTGTCCTTTTTGCTTAACAAGCCTACCGGCATTTCCAATTATTATCTCATTCCCCTTATGTTTATATCTGAAGCTTACAGGAGTTTCATCAAAACGTGGCAGGTTAATGCCATTATATATGATTTTAATTCTGTTTACATTAATCATTCTTGGATTTCTGGATAGAATAGTCCTTTTCGTCTCTTGCGAATTTGCAATTACCTGATGAACCACTTTCCCAAAAAGATATCGGTTAAGAAAAGAATTACGTATTGGAATAGCACTTCCTCTGCGATAAATTATATGTGGTATTCCGGCTAACTTTGATGCTATTCCTGCAACTTTTAAGTCAGTAGATAAATTCATTATAATAGTTCTGACTTTAAGCTTTCGAAATATAATTGCCAGTTTAATAATCTTATAAGGATTTAGAAAGCTGAGATTATTGATTCTCATCCTGGATATAGGAATTTCTGTTTCCAGAATTCGGGTTCTTAATTCACTTGTTCTATTTGTAAAAATACTTACGGAATTACCCTTCTCATGAAGACGATTTACCATCTCAAAATGCCATTTTTCCCCACCTCCCCATGTCTTTACTGAATTAAAGAAACAAATCTTATCTCTCTCTTTCCTATCCCTTTCTCTATAAAGATCTCTAAGCTTTACATATTTTAGAAATGTCTCATGGGCGGCGTTAACACTAATTACCA
>JAGLSB010000803.1 GCA_023135955.1 Bacteroidales bacterium
ACAAAGGGGGAATTGCTGAACAGTTTATAGGTTTGGAGATACTAAAAAACTCATCCTGTTACAATCAGACCGAGTTATTTTATTGGCATCGTGAGGCGCTAAACAGTAATGCCGAGGTTGATTACTTAGTTCAAAATAAAAATGAAATAGTTCCAATTGAAGTAAAAGCAGGATCAAAGGGTTCGATGAATAGCATGTTTTTGTTTTTAAAAGAAAAGAAATCAAATTATGGATGTCGCTTATCTCTGGAAAATTTCGCAGAATATGATAACATTAAAGTATATCCACTTTATGCTTATGCAAATATCCTTAGTAAATAATATAGTGCAACCCCTATCGGATGGGGTTGCCAGGGTGAAAGGACTAAAACCTTAGCGATCAAACTTTATTTATCAACTTGGTTATCTGTAGGATGACATTAGAAATTACGTACTAGTCAATCACGCTGTGGTGTGGGATTCATAGGAATCATCCTACCCCGGACGCAGGCTGTCCGGGGTTATTGATAGTAAACCCGTCCCGGGTTTTAAGCCTATTCTAAGGATTCAAAAAATCAATATTCCTCCTCAACCCCTCAAATTTTGTTCTTTTAACAGCACTTCCTTCAAAAAGACTGTTAAATTCCTTTTCATCCATTGAGAGCCATTCTTCTTTTGTCTTTTTCATGAATGTCTCTTTTGGTTCAAATTCTGGAATATTATGTTTTATTAAATCCCTGTTCCAGGGACATACATCCTGACAAATATCGCATCCGAAGGCACGATTATAAAATGAATTACTGAATTCGGAAGGAATTTCTACTTTATGCTCTATTGTAAGATAGGAAATACACTTGCTGGCATCTACAGTACGGTCCGGGTTTATTGCATTTGTAGGGCATTCATCTACACATAAACTACAAGTACCACAATAATCCTGAGAGGAGTTTTCTGTATAATCAAGTTCATAATCAATAATAATTTCACCAAGGAATACGTATGAGCCTAATTTTTTTGTTATAAGTAAAGAGTTTTTCCCTATCCAGCCAAGTCCTGCATTTCTTGCCAGAGCATGTTCCAAAACCGGGGCTGAATCAACAAATG
>JAGLSB010000804.1 GCA_023135955.1 Bacteroidales bacterium
ATAAAGTCTGGATCACTTAACAAGCCGGATGGAACGCTAAACAAGCAGCTTGAAACTTTATACAATCAGTTTCGAACTCATAACAAGAAGAATGCAACACTAAACAAGACTGAGAATTCACTAAATAACCTCCATGAAACATTAGTATTGATGCTGGCTTCTATTATCAAGGAAAGCCACAAGTTCAATAGTATCATCATTTATTCGATAAACTAAAGAAGTCTGGGGTGAAATAACACATTTTCTGAGATTTTCTTGCTTATGGGAAGGAGGACAAAGCCATTTATGAGTCTTTAATTTTTTAAGCAGGCTTTCTACCTTACTTTCAAAATCTTCAGTTTCCTTAATCGTCCATTTTTCAAGGATATACGAAAGTGTTTTAAGGTAGCTGTCTTCAGCTAAGGGAGACCATGAAATGACATACACTTTCATTTTCTGCCAAGTAGTTTATCTACTTTTCCTTTAACTTCTTCATGGGATATTCCCTCACCGTTTTCAAGTTGATGCAAACCAATATTAATATTATCTTTTTCCTGATCAGAAATAGTGTCCCACCAATCAACATTTTTATTTTTTAAGCTTGTAAAGTATGCCTGAACTTTACTGAGTACACTCTCGTCATCAGTCTCAACAATTAGTTTATGCAAATAGCTTTTTAATTCAGCTGTGCTTGTTTTCATTCTATCAATTTTTCAATTAGAAAAACCAAATTAATCTATATTTCAAAGTTAAACAATATTTTATAAATGATAGTTTTTTATACTTCCCTTCCTTTAGATTTACTTATTAAAGAAAAGGGTCATACATCAATCCTGAATTCTCGGGACGGGTGAAAACCTTGGTAAAGTGAATATTCAAAAGGATCAGTCTCATGCATCATCTCGTAAGCCAGCTCAAATACATCCTCTGCATTTGGATTAGAAAAGTAATCGCCATCTGTTGCATAAGCAGGACGGTGTTCGTTTGCAGTCAATGTTCTGGGGGCGCTATCAAGATCATCACTAATTGTTTGTAATCCATATAGAAGATAGTCGAAATACTGGATTTCGGCAATGGGTCTGAATCCTCTTAAAGCCTTAGTGCATTGGAGAATTAAATTTACGAAGTATAGTCCTTGTACAAAGACTTTTAAAAATGTTATTGAAAACATTCTGATATCATGATAAATTAATTAATTTTGTAGTGTTACTTTGACAATCTAATTAATCAAATTGTTCACGCTTTGTTAAAGATTTTATTATTATCGATAGCTCTTATGAGCATAGGGATGCTGCTTATGGCAGTAAAAATTCTTATTAAGGAAAAAGGGAGATTCTCTCAGTATATGATTGGTCATAACAAAGAGATGAGAAAAATTGGCATTACTTGTGTTAAACATGATGAAATCAAATGCCACAATAAATCAAAAAAAGCTAGCGGATGTGGCTCATGTTGCTAAATTCTTATGCTGCTAATTAGAACTTATCAGAACTGAATTTACAAACTCAACTTTAAATATAACTCGTTAAAATTGAAAGTGCTTTGCAAAAAATCTCAAGTGCAAGGCTTGCGACGACCACAAATTGGGAGTTTACTAATGTAAATAACAGATTTTTGGGCAAGCATAACGCAGCAACTTAGCGAAGCGTTCTCATGAGCCTGCGAATAATTGGATTTTTCTTGTAAGCACTAATTAAACTATTCAACTTTTCAATTGTTATCTTAACGAACTAATCATAATCCTTATGAAGGTTTTATTACTGTCAGCTGTACTTTTAATATTTGCTATCCTTGGACTTTCCGTAAAATTACTTTTTGACAAAAAGTCGGAATTCAAAGGTGGATCTTGTTCTGCAATTTCACCCGAGTTGGAAAAGAAAGGAATCTCTTGCGGTTGTGACGAATGTGCTACTTAAAATTCTGCTGGCCAGAATCATCTACTTCTTTAACAATATATTTCTTAAATCCTTTTGAAGAATAAACCTGGTACAATCCAACTTCATCACCATAAATAAGATAAGCTTCTACACCATCTGCTTTTTCAATAAGAGTTTTACTTTTCTCAAGCCCTATAACCATACAAGCAGTAGCATAAGCATCGGCTAACATACAATTAGTGGTAATTATTGTTGCACTAAGTAATTCATGTCTTACTGGATAGCCAGTTTTTGGATTAATTGAATGTGAATATTTTACACCATTATCTTCATAGAATTTCCTGTAATTACCACTTGTTGCCAGGGCTTTTCCAGAAAGCGAGACTATCGCCTTCAAATCAGCACCGGGAAAAATATTACCATATTCCGGTCTGTCAATACCAACTCGCCAATCTATTCCTTTTGCATTCTTTCCTTTTGTGATTAATTCCCCTCCTATTTCTATCATATAATTCTCCATCTGAAGTTCATCAAAATATTCTGCAATAACATCAACTGAGAATCCCTGAGCAATGGCATTAACATCAATGCTGGTACCGGGATTCTCTTTTATAAGATGATTCCCTTCAATACTGATTTTATTCATTCCTACAAGATTCAAAATGCTATCAATAAGATCCTGGTCAATAGTTGTCTTCATTCCAGGGCCAAAACCCCATGCATTTACCAGAGGCATTACTGTTATATCAAAAGCACCTTCGGATGCTTCATTGACCTCAGTGGCCGCTTCATACAACTTCAAGAAATTATTATCAACTTCATTAATTTCATTTCTGTTGAGTTTGGAAAGCATCGAGTTTGGTTCGTACGAGGATAAAGACATATCAAAATCGTACAATATGGAATCAACTTCTTCCTGAATATTAACAGAATCCTGAACAGCATATGTCATATGGTAAGTAGTTCCCTGAGTAAAACCGGATATTTTATAATACTCCTGATTGTTACAAGAAGAGAAGAATATAATGGTGAAAAATATTACTATAAAACCGGAAGTTCTCATAATCCAAATATTTTGATTTAAAGATAGATAATATGCCGAAACATATTAAATGAAAACCCGGTAGAGTTATTATTGATTCTTCAAATAGTGTTTCCAGCTTTACTGTATCTGAAGATAAGCCACATACCTATCTAATGGTCAATGAATATCATCCTGAACAGTAAAAAAGAGGCTTATAGAACTTGTAACTGCAAAACTTCAATAAGAGCTGGCTTATCCAAAATCATCGAAGTCAACCATTTCATCAGGAACACCCATATCGTAGAGCATCTTTTGAACTGCATCATTCATCATTGGAGGTCCGCACAGATAGAATTCAATTTCTTCCGGCTCTTCATGTTTGCTTAAATATTCATCTTGCACAACCTGGTGAATGAAGCCTGTATATCCACTCCAGTTATCGGCATCTTCTGGCTCAGAAAGGGCTATATTGAATTTGAAATTAGGGAATCTTTTCTCAATTTCTCTAAAATGATCTTCATAGAATATTTCTCTTTTAGATCTTGCACCATACCAATAAGTTACCTGTCTGTTTGTTTTTAATGTATGGAAAAGATGGAAAATATGAGATCTAAGCGGAGCCATTCCGGCACCACCTCCGATATACATCATCTCATTTTCAGTTTCTTTTATAAAGAATTCTCCATATGGTCCGGAAACAGTTACTTTGTCACCAGGTTTTCTGGAGAAAATATA
>JAGLSB010000805.1 GCA_023135955.1 Bacteroidales bacterium
CAACAGCTGACTGTCGGTAATGGCCAGGATACAATTTTTTCAATCTGGTACCTTCAGCCATAAATGGCCAGGGAACAAAAGTTACAAAACCATAATTTCCTTTAGGTTTCTTCGATTGTAAATCCCTTAGTTTTATAAGATGCGTAATTCGGTCTTCCGGTTTTTCAATATGGCCATACATCATTGTTGCTGAAGTGGGCAGGTTCAATTTGTGAGCTTCCGACATTACAGCTAACCATTCATCACTTCCTGCTTTTCCTGGGGATATCTGCTTCCTGATATCATCGCATAAAATTTCAGCACCCGCCCCTGGTAAACTATCAAGACCATTTAATGTTAATTCAAGAAGGACTTCCTTGTATGTCATCTTCTCCTTCCTGGCTAAAAAATGAATTTCAGGTGGCCCCAGAGCGTGCAAATTTATTTCAGGAAATTCTTTCTTTAAATTTCTAAATAAATCAGAATAGAAGCTAATACCAAGATCAGGATGAAGCCCTCCTTGCAATAATAGCTGACGACCACCCAAAACTTTCATTTCCTCTATCTTATCTCTGTATTCCTTTAAACTTGTTATATAAGTTCCATCCTGCTTCATGGTTTTATGGAAATTACAGAACTTACATCGTGCTACACAAATATTAGTAATATTAACATTACGATCAATTATCCAACCCACCTCTTTCCCAGGGACTTTTATCTTTCGGATCTCATTAGCAAGCCACATCAAACGTGCCAGTTCAAAATTCTTGTAAACAAAAACAGCTTCATCAAAGTCGAGATCTGTTAATTGCAATATCTTATCCTCAATGCTCATATTATAATTCATTATTCGTTTGTAAAAGTAGAAAAATAATATGATGCTTCGATAATAATAAAAAATACAATAAAGGGTAGATTTGACACTGAAATAAGTTGATGATTATTCCTATATTTGCAGTTCATATAAAAAATATTTCATGCTCATATATAAGACTTCTACACTAAATAAAAATGATAATCTTATCCTCATTGGAATAAAAAAAACTGATTTTTCATCTTATCTTAAATCAGATGAAGAGAAAAGATATCTAAAAGAGGAGATTAAGGACGATAAAAAACAAATTCTTATTAATCAATATAACAGATTAATATTCATCAATATAGTCGATGATGATTTAAAAAGTAACAAGGGTAAATTATTAGAAACATTACGCCGCGATGCTTCAAAATACTTAACCGGATTAAATAATCACAACATCAGTGAAATAAAAGTATTATTGCTTGATGGTGAACCAAATTGGCTATTGGCGTTTTCTGAAGGTTTAGCACTTACTAATTATCAATTTCTAAAATATCTAAAGGAAAAAGATAAAAAGAGGAATAAACTTGAAAAAATAGCTATTCACACTGAGGAAATCGAAGAGAAGACTATCAATGACTTAAATTCGCTGGTACAGGGAGTATATTATAGTAGGACTCTTGTGAATGAACCCCTCTCCTATCTAACTGCTTCAAAGTTATCTGAAGAAATTGCAGACATGGGAAAAGAAGCCGGATTTACGGTAGAGGTTTTTAACAAGAAAAAAATTGAGTCCCTTAAAATGGGCGGCCTTTTATCGGTCAATTTAGGAAGTGTCGATCCACCAACATTCAGTATACTAGAGCATAAACCAAATAATGCTGTCAATAAAAAGCCATATGTTTTAGTTGGTAAAGGAATTGTTTTTGATACTGGTGGACTTAGCCTTAAACCTACTCCTGATTCTATGGATACTATGAAATGTGACATGGCAGGTGCTGCAGCCGTTGCCGGAGCATTTTATGCCATCTCCAAAGCACAGCTTCCAATTCATGTTATCGGACTTATTCCTGCTACTGATAATCGACCCGACGGTAATGCCTATGTTCC
>JAGLSB010000806.1 GCA_023135955.1 Bacteroidales bacterium
TCTCCCGATTTTGGCATTCCATCATCTCCTTGTGGATCGTTTCCTGAATGCGGATTTCGCACGCCAATCATAATGGTTTTAATGTTTGCGAGATTGGGATTTCCAGATACACTCACCTTATTTCCATATGAGTCGTAAAAAGGGAATACCGTGGATAACTCCACGTTTGATCCAGGTAAATTCATGGCAGCATTTCTTGCTTGTTTTACTTGTTGGAAAATACTCAGGTCTATCTCAAATCGATTTTCCTTTGGCCAAACCTGTAGGCGGTCAAATTCAACATCACTATCGTATTTATTGGGAGGAGTAAGTTTTAGAGGGACCTCATATTCATAAAAGTTTCCTGTGTAATCAGATCCCAATCGGATGAAAGCTGTTAGTTCATTATCTTCCAGTATAATTCCCGGGATTGCCTCAGCATGAGCTTCCATTTCAATTTTATTGTATTGCCTTATATCCAGACTGAGGTTTTTGTAAGCTGCTTTGGCATCTCCATCTTCGAGATCAAGAACTTTAAGGACAATAGACTGCTCATTTAATTGACGTATTTGGGGTTGGGTTGGATCTATTACTCTGGATATTCCCGGAGGAAGAACATAATTTACTGGAGTTTTTCCTGCATTTTCTTCAATATTAACGGCTGAAATATCGAATGTTCCTTTAGTTGGTTCATTTCCGGTCCAGTTCTCCCCTCCTTCAATAAGGGCAAGGTTATATTTTCTCCATTCTCCCCTTATCAAATCTAATTTTGCAAATCGCATAAAAACAGAATCACTAAAATTTGTTAGAAACATCCTCATAAAACGAATGGATTTAAAATCCTGAATATCACCAGTAGATGATTCAAACTCTGTTATAGGAACCCGAAATTGATACCATCTCACAGGCGCATATGTATCTTTCGGACCCGGAGTATCAAGTTCAGAGTCGACAATGAAATTTTTACCTACTTCAAGATCTTCTTTTCTTATTGATATTCGATAGGAGTAATAGCCTTCACTCTCACTTAGGGTATTATCACGATTAATATCTTCTACGTTTGGTATGGTTGATCCCGTTGTGGGATAGGATTCAAGGGACTGTTCTGAAGTTGGTGAGTTTCCGTCCAAACCATTATAGTGCTTATATCGATCCAGGATACTTTTTTTCTCCTCGTCGTAGTCCGATCCTCTGTAATAATGAAAATTATCGGATGATGGATCATCAATCACTTTTTCTAAGGCAGAGGAAGTTAAAACAGGTGTTAGATTATCGATATAATCTTTAAAGAAAATGACTTCATCTATATCGCCTAAGCCATCTAACCCTACATCTTGATACTTTCTTGATGAGACTTCATTATTGAAAGCATTAACTAATGATTGAACGAGAGGCACTCTCCCCCAAACAGTGGTGTCAACTTGTTGAACATCCTGGGAAGTGGGTAGTCCGTTTTCAAATGATTTCCGAGAATCTCTCAGCACATCTTCTGAGATATTTCCAAGATTAAAATAAATATCCCCACCCGGATTATCAGGATCTTCCACAAAGGGATCCATTAACCAAAACTCAATGAATTCAATGTTAGCAGCTTCAAAATCATTAGATTGGATTTCACGCATAATGCCAGCCCATCTATCCTCGGGATTTTGCAAGCTACCATCACTATTTACATCAGTATAATCATAATTATATGGTCCACGTTCAGCAGGAAAGTAACTTAAGTTCAGAACAGAGATATTAGTAGGTAAATTATTTGGACTCTCTTTCTCTGGAAATATATCTTTCTCAAAAACTTCCCTGACATAGTTGCTGGATTGCATTTCATCATTACTCTTGATGTGCTCTGGAGTTAATGAATTATCACGCAAAAATAAAGGGTCGATTACATACCAGGCAATTCTCGCTCTGTTGTAGCCATATTTTAAGTCATTGTTCAAAATTCCTTCTGCAAATGAACCTGTAGGAGTACTCGAAAGTGACCAGGCAGCAAAGGATTTCATATCGATAGAGGTTTCACTACCCTCAAAATCGTCAATGTAGGCATTGCCGTCTTTTTCTATCGCTTTAGAATGTCCTGGGATTAAGTGTGCAAATTCACCAATAAACATAATGCTTGATGGTTCTTTTGTTTCTATTAATGGAAGCTTATCAATTAATGTTGTAAGCAATTGTGATTCTGTTCTGTATGAAGCATTTAATCCCCAAATGGTATTTGATATTGGTTCATCCCCAATATTTACCTTTTGTGTAAGAGGTCGTTCTGTAAGATTCATGAATGTTGCACCCAAAGAAAAATCATTAGAGACTTCATAATCAAAATGGGATCCTACAAGAGTTTTTGTTTGTATGCTAAACAATGAGTTGCTTTCAAGAGAAATTTTTATTGGAGTTCCTGATTCAAGAATCCCCTGATTAATTATGGTTACACGACCAAGCGTATAATCAACAGTGAAATCTGAGCCTTCATTTAATTGTCTTCCTCCTGCGCTTACAACCACCGAACCCTGAGGAACATTCATAGCGTTCAGCATTATCTCTGAACTCGAAGAGGATTGATAATTACCAGCTAATTTGAATTTATTTTTTTCTGCTATCTGTTGGGCCTTGGTTTTTGTAGAATCATATAGTTCCTGAAAAACATATTTATCGATTAACTCCTTATTATTTCCTTCGCTATCGATAATAATTTGTTTTAAATCAGAGCCAAATGGTTCAAGAACAGGAAAGAAAACTCTACCATTTGATGGGTTTATAGTAGTTCCCGAAATAAAATCAAAAAGTCCGTCCGGATATGGGTCCCTGTTAGAATTCAGATTATCCAGATTTAATAATCTAAGCAGGATTTTCTTATTTAATTCGCCCTCAGGTATATAATTTACTGCATTTCCTGTACGGTCATCCTGGTAGAGTACGTCTAAAGTAAAATCCTGGGGATTCACCTGATAGGCACCAATTGCATATACGTTTTTCATCATCAGATCCCAAGTTGGAGAAACAGGAGTAAAATTGGTACCTTTTAGTAATTTCAGGTACAATGCATCGGGAG
>JAGLSB010000807.1 GCA_023135955.1 Bacteroidales bacterium
ATTAGTTAATACCCAATTTTAGAAGATTATGATTGCTTCCTTAAAAATATATAGATTTTATATGCGTTGACCTTGGTAAATAAGTCCATCAGGATCTTTCTTTAATTATAAATTCGTAATACATTCTCTATTTAGAAATAATCTATTTCCTTTGCATCTGGAAAAAGTCTGAAAGTAAATCAGGAAATGATAAAACCAAAATACATTCTGGCATTAGCCGGTGTTTTAATAGTATTCGCAATATATTATTACCAAACAAATGCCAAGGCGTCGGATAACGTTGTAGAAGAAATTGTTGTAGAAAAGATATACACCAAAATGGATTCGCTTATTTTTCAGTACGATAGTTTGCTGAGTAATAAGATAGATAGTTTAGGATCGGTGGGGGCAGCCGTTGTAATAACTTATAAAGATAAGATTGCATTTCTTAAATGTTTTGGCGTGAAGGAAGCCGGGGGGAATGACTCCATTGATCAAAATACCATCTTCCGGCTCGCCTCTGTTTCAAAGACAATAACTGGAGTATTGGCTGGAATTCTTTCGGAAGAAAAAACTATTAGACTTGATGATAAAGTAATTGACTACTTACCTGAGTTAAGACTTAAAGACTCTTTAAGTACTAATGAATTATCAATTAGAAATATCCTGAGTCATACCTCAGGTTTGGTACCTCATGCCTACGATAATCTGGTGGAGGCAAAAGTTCCATTTGAGGTTATAATTGATAGTCTGCATCGTGTTAACATCAGTGATGTTCCTGGAAAATTGTATGGATATCAGAATGTGGTTTTCAGTCTTTACGATACGATCTCTCATATTAAAACCTCAAAAAGCTTCGATGAATTATTGCAGGAAAAAATATTCTGTCCTTTTGGGATGAATAATGCCTCAGTAGGATTTAATTCGTTCTCTGATAATGAAAATAAGGCATTCCCACATGGTAAATATAGGGGAGAATACAAATTGTTAGCTCTTAACGACAGATATTACAACACAATTCCGGCCGCAGGAATCAATGCAAGTATTTCAGATATGGGACAGTTTTTACTTTCATTATCGGGAAGTGATTCAGGCTTTATAAATAGTAATATTCCTAATGAGGTGTTAACACCACAGGTAGTATCGCCTTTAAAATGGAATTATTTGAGAAAATGGGATAAGGTAGAATCGAAACATTATGCTCTCGGTTGGAGAATAATTGGCTATAAAGGAAGGGAAATTGCATATCATGGAGGCTACCTTAGGGGATACAGGGCGGAAATTGCATTATGCCGGGATGAAGATTTCGGAATTGCATTTCTTACAAATTCGCCAAATGGGGTTGGTTCAATGACTGTCCCGGCATTTTTGGATATGTATTTTGATATGATGGGTGAGGGTGAGGAGGAGTAGCTGGTTG
>JAGLSB010000808.1 GCA_023135955.1 Bacteroidales bacterium
GGGTACATAAACATGATTTGCAATCTTCCAACAGGGAATGAGATATCCTGGAGTGCAAATTCCAATAATGAACCTGCCGCAATTACATGCAATTCCGGTTTTTCTTCATACAAATATCTTAATGACATAATAGCCTTCGGGCATTCCTGGATTTCATCAAAAAAAAGAAGATCGTTTCCGGGAATAATTCTTTTATTCAGTATAAGTTCAAGTTCGGCTATGATTCGAGTGCTATCTAAATTTTGCTCAAAAATAGAATGGTACTCTGGATTTTTCTCAAAATTGATAGAATGCACATTCCCGTTAAAATGGGTCTTGGCAAATTCCATAATTGAATATGTTTTCCCAACTTGTCGTGCACCTCTAATAAGCAGTGGTTTACGTGTTTTGCTTGTTTTCCAACGGACGAGCTTATCCGTAATTATTCTCTTCATTTTCTTTAGGATTAATTATTTCTTTTGTAAAAATAAGGTATTGCATTTAAAAAAACAAGGTATATAATGAATAACGCCTTTAAAAAGACAAGGTAAAAATATAATCGAGTATTTAATAGATTAAGGAATATTTAATTATCATCTCTAATATTAATGAAAAAGTAATTCTGAAATGTCCAATAAATTCTGGAGCCACATTAATGTTAATTATCTAATTTCAATGAAGCAAATAATACAAGCACATCATATTGCACCAATAAATAATATTTCCTAAAGGATTGAGAAGTAGTATATGTATTCTGGGACGATAGTTTATCCGTAAATTAGAGCTAATTGTTTATTTTTGGATTGACAGTAATTAGCTTATATTTAAAACTGATATAATATCAGGAAGTGAATAAATAAACTATAAATTATGAATATCTGGATAAATATTGCAGTATTATCGGTTTCCTTTTTACCTAAAGCTGAAGCAAAGGACAAGCAGAATATAAAAAAGAAACCGAATGTTATATTAATTCTTGCCGATGACCTGGGTTGTGTGCAGGTAGGATGTTACGGCACAGATTATTATCAGACTCCTAATATAGACGAGCTTGCGAAAAATGGAATGAGATTTACAAATGCATATGCAGGGGCAGCCATTTGTAGCCCGACCAGAGCTTCAATAATGACAGGGAAATATCCCGCCAGGTTACATCTTACAGATTTTATACCTGGTAATTCTAAGAGTAATTTTCCTTTAACACAACCCGATTGGCAGAAATTCCTTTCGCTTGAAGAAATTACCATTGGAGAGGCATTAAAAGAAAATGGATATGCCACAGCAGTGATTGGGAAATGGCATCTTAGTTCTGCAAAAAAACCTCCTGAGAGCTTAAAGTACAATCCTGATAAACAAGGATTTGACGATACATTTGTTACTTACAAACCCTCAAAGTCAAAATCGCATGGACATTGGCAAACACCTGAAAATGATGCTCATAATGTTGATACAATAACGAGCAGATCTATTGAGTTCATTGAAAAGAATAATGATAAAGCTTTTTTTCTAATCATCTCTCATAACACTATTCACGACCCTTTAATGGAGAAATCATTATCGATCAGTAAGTATGAAGGGCTGGAAGCAACAGAAGAACCTGAAAACAATCCAATTCTTGCAGCTATGGTAGAGCGACTCGATAAAAGCGTAGGTCGGGTAATAGACAAAGTTAAACAGTGTGAAATTGAAGATAATACAGTTATAATATTCTATTCCGACAATGGAGGGAGGGATAAACATGCAAAGCAGACGCCATTCAGGAAAGGTAAAGGCTGGTTATATGAAGGTGGTATTCGGGTCCCTTTAATTTTTTCATGGAAGGGGAATATTGAACCAAATTCTCTAAGCCACCAAATGGTATCTTCAATAGATATGTATCCTACTATTTTGGAAATGACTGACAGTAAATTAAGTTCTAAGATAGATTTCGACGGAATTAGTATCAGTAATTTGCTTACAAAGGGTGAAGAAATTGATCGACAAACGCTTTATTGGAACTATCCCCACTATCATGGCGGATCAGGAATGAAGCCTGCAAGTGCAATTCGTTCTGGCGATTATAAATTAATAGAATGGTACGAGCCTAAATTATTAAATAATCAAAAAGTCTATGAATTATATAATTTAGCTGAAGATGTAGGTGAGAAAAATGATCTTTCTACAGAATTGCCTGAGAAATTTGAAGAATTAAAACAGATGCTTACAGAATGGAAAATTAATGTGAATGCACAGGAGCCAACAGTTAATATTGATAATCAAAAATAAATTCTAATAATCATGAAAAACATCAAAACTATTTATTTG
Source organism: Bacteroidales bacterium (assembly GCA_023135955.1). Classification (GTDB taxonomy): domain Bacteria; phylum Bacteroidota; class Bacteroidia; order Bacteroidales; genus JAGLSB01. The sequence goes on from JAGLSB010000808.1 coordinate 2,284, forward strand.
ATAATTATAAGCTTTACAATTCTTACAGCTTGTAGTAGTAATACTAAAAACAAGGGACCTTATTTTGGTAATGGATTTCATAATGGATGGGCCGACCAAAACTCTATTGTTATATGGACCAGGCTTACAAAAACGCCTGAATTAAATGCAAATGGACAGAAATTTTTAGATATCGATCATGGAACCTACAGACAAATAGAAGTAACAGCTTCAGATGAAACTTTTCTACAGGGGCAAATTCCGGAGGGCTTTACACTTGACCAAATGGAAGGAGCTTGTCCGGGTAATATTGGAGAAGTAAAATTACTTTATTATCCAATGGAGAATCCTGATAATAAAACAGAAATTGGATGGATGCCTGTTGACATAGATAAAAACTTTACTAAACAATGGAAATTAGAAGACTTGCAAGCTGGTGCAAAATATAAAATTGAATTATTTGCCCGTTACGATGATAAGTCCAGTATTTCTGACACTATTACAGGATTTTTTCAATTACCTGCACCTGCTAACTCAATTGTGAGCGCCGATTTTTGTGTTGTTACCGGACATGATTATCCTCGTCGCGATGATTCAATAAATGGGCATAAAATCTACAAAGAAATGCTAGATCTACAACCCGATTTTTATGTCCATACCGGCGATATCGAATATTATGATAAACCCTTGCCTTATGCATTTACAGAAGAGTTAATGCGTTTTAAATGGGACAGACTTTTTGCCTTACCTTTTCAGCGAAATTTCTACAGACAAGTAACAACATATTTCATTAAAGATGACCATGATGTACTAAGTAATGATTCGAATCCCGGAATGACTTATGGGAATGTTACATTTGAAAGAGGATTGGAAATATTTGATATGGAGCAATTTCCTACAAGCGATAAACCATATAAAACCGTACGCTGGGGTAAAGACTTACAAGTTTGGATTGTTGACGGTCGAAACTACCGTAGCAAAAATAAAATGCCCGATAGTAAGGAAAAAACAATTTGGGGTAAAGAGCAAAAAGAATGGTTTTTCAGGACAATTAAAGAATCAGACGCCACTTTTAAAGTTCTAATTAGTGCTACTCCTGTACTCGGTCCGGATAGAACTAATAAGAATGATAATCATGCAAATGAAGGATTTAAATACGAAGGTGATGAAATTAGGGCATTTATAAATCAATTTGAGAATGTATATATCTGCACAGGCGATCGACATTGGCAATATGTTAGTCATATAGAGAACACTAATCTTTGGGAATTTAGTTGTGGTCCCGGATCTGACGAACATGCAGGAGGTTGGAACCAGGAAAATCTACAACCTGAGCATAAATTTCTACGAGTAAAAGGAGGATTCCTGAAAGGAGCAGTTTATCGCGAAAATGATGTCCCTGTTCTGAAGTTTCAACATTTTGATACTGAAGGGAATATTGTTAATGAAAAAGTTTTTAAAAATTTAGAATAGGCCTGATAACCGAAAGTCTTCGTTATTCTCATCATGAAAAAGGTTCACATGGCTATGGAGGAATTATTGGAAGTTTAAGACAATCGGTTCATCATAATTTATATGCACACCACAGCTCTTATAACAATTTTGAAAATATATATTTAGCTTTTGACCATAAAAGATATATGGTTATATTAGATAAATATTTTTATTGAAATGTAGTTTAGTATTAATCTTAATAGTTCATTTGTATAAATAATCATCATCAATATTCATTTTTTAACACCTGACAAAATGCAAAAAATTAAATCAAAAATCAAAATTAGTGTTCTCCCGTTTATCTTTCTCTTTTTGATTTTCGGATGCGGTAATACCAATTCTAAAACTGCTGAAAGCACGGAAGCCAACAACAAGGATTCTAAATTTATGCTAGTTGATAATCCTGCCGAGGAAAAAGTAGAAGTATGGATAGATTCTGAGCTATTTACTTCTTATATGTATCCTGATAATATTGCTAAACCTGTTCTGTATCCCATTAGAACTGTAAGTGGAAAAGTATTAACAAGATCATATCCACTGGAATCTATACCCGGAGAGCGAGTTGATCATCCACATCATATCGGTATCTGGATGAATTACGGTGATGTAAACGGATTGGATTTCTGGAATAATTCAGAGGCAATTTCAGAAAGTAAAAAAGATCGATATGGAAGCATTTTTCATAAAGAAGTTAAAAATATTGAGAATGGGGATGAATCTGGAAGTATGGATGTGGTATGTGAATGGAAAGCACCCGATGGTACAATATTGTTAGAAGAGAACACTAAATTTGTTTTTACAGCGGAAGAAAATTCAATAATTATAGATAGAATAACCACTTTAAAGGCACTGGATAAAGAAGTTTCTTTAAAGGATAATAAAGAGGGAATGATTGCGATAAGAGTTGCCAGAGCATTGGAACTTCCATCTGAAAAACCAGATATCTTTTTGGATGCTCATGGGAACCCTACCGAAACAAAAGTATTAGATAATACCGGTGTAAATGGCAATTATTTAAGTAGTGAAGGTGTAGAAGGAGGAGAAGTATGGGCAACTCGCGCACGCTGGATGAAACTCCACAGTACTATTGATGACGAAAAAGTAGCTTTAGTAATATTTGACCATCCTGATAATGTTGGATATCCTACATATTGGCATGCAAGGGGGTATGGTTTGTTTGCGGCCAATCCTTTAGGACAGGAAGTATTTTCAAAGGGTGAAAATGTTCTGGATTTTAAACTTGCAGCTAATGAGTCAGTGACTTTTAAATATCGTGTTCTTGTTCACTCCACAACTGAATTAAGCTCTGAAGCTATAAATACTATGGCTGATGACTTTTCTGAAAAGTAAAGGCCAGTGAAAAAATACGCATATTTCTTTTCTTTTTTGTTGATAGCCTCATTTAGTTTGACTTTGTCAGCGGGATGTGGGTGGATGGCTCAAAGATGACTGATTATAACATTGACAATATGGGAAGGTTTACGATGAGCCTGAGAATATTCTTGCTACAGCCAACTGGATTATTCTGATGGAAGAAAAAGCCAGAGATCCAGAAAGCGGATTGT
>JAGLSB010000809.1 GCA_023135955.1 Bacteroidales bacterium
ACGGCTCAAGCACTTTTAAGGCTCTCCCGGCGAAGGGAAACCCGGCTGTTATTATTTGTTACTTTTACATCAAATGTAGTAATTTGCCTACACTCTTTAGCTAAATCCTCTCTCCATTTGAGGCGCTGGAAGAAGTATGAATCAAATTCCGGCAAGAATGGGTTGGCCTTGCTTACCATTTTACAGCGTATCATCGACTTTCGCTGTTCTCACGTCACGACATTTATCAGCAGTTTATTTATATTGACCATACTCGTTAAGCCTAACTCCCCTTCGCCTGACGATGGCGAACAACAGGTTTTCCTCACGGAAATCCTTTACGGGCTATATTGTCTGGACAGCTTCGCACAAACCAGTTACCCGGCATGCACGTGTCCATAGGCTACTTGTGATGGAGCACAAGGTTTAATCACCCGTCATTTAACGGGCAACAGTTATTATAAGCGACTTCTTGTCGCACTACAGTGGTGTGAGAGATTCTCCGCTAGGCTCATGGCCTAGCGGCAGCCTACTTGATTGAACTGGCAATTTTAATTTTTAAGTCAAGATTTTTTTTACTAAAACTGAATCTGCTTGGTTTCCATTGTTTTGGTGTTCAATAAAAACAATGTGTTTGAAAGTACACCAGGGATTTCAAGTATGATCTTAATTACTTCATTAGCTTGTATTGCACCAATCATTCCAGGTAATACACCTAAAACCCCTAAGCGACTTGCATCATTTTCGTCCATCTCTGGTTTTTCTTCAAATAGGTCTTTATACGATTTACCATTCTTATAATTAAAAACGCTGACCTGACCTGAAAATTTTGATATAGAACCATAAACCATAGGGATATTTAATTCTTTTGAGGTTAAATCAATAATGTATCTGCTGTCGTAATTGTCAGTACAGTCTACTATAATATCATAGTTTTTGGCAATTTCAAACGCATTTTCTGAAGTGAAACGGGTATTATAAATATCAACTTTAATATCAGGATTATTTTCTAACATACGTTCTTTTGCTTTGTAAGCCTTTATTTGATTTATGTCGCTGGTTTTGTAAAGTATTTGCCTTTGCAAATTACTAAGGCTTACAACGTCGTCGTCAACAATCCCTATATTTCCAATACCCGATGCTGTTAAATAAGATAGTACAGGCGAGCCTAATCCACCAGCACCTACTACCAGTACTTTTGCATTGTTAAGCTTTTTCTGTCCTGAAGTTCCTATTTCAGGTAAAATAATATGTCTGTTAAATCTTTCTAAATCCATTTCTGAAAATATTTTCTTATTGAAGTATGAAATCCCAGTCTTTCCAAACTGCTTCGTATCCATTATTTCTTATCATTCTTGAAATTTCAGTAGTGGTTCTATCATCGTTAACTGAAAACTGTTCAAGTTCTTTATTTAATTCAGGGTGAGCGTAACCACCAGGATTTGTTCGCGATTCAGCACTCATAGATGTGATCCCCAATTTCACCATATTGTCTCTGTAGCTTGCACTTTCACGCGTTGATAAAGCTATTTCCACATTCTCATCAAACAAACGATAAGCAAAAATTAGTTGTGCTAAATGCTTGTCTGTCATAATTGAATTAGGTTCGAAGTTCCCCGAATGTGGACGTAAACGTGGAAAAGAAATTGAAAATTTTGTTTTCCAGTAATTTTTTTTCAGGTAATTTAAATGCAAGGCAGTAAAAAAACTATCTGTTCTCCAGTCCTCCAAACCTGCTAATATTCCCAGGCCAATTTTATGCACTTGCGTTTTACCCAGGTGTTCATAGGTTTCTAGCCTATTTTCGAAATGACTTTTATTGCCTTTAAGGTGATACTTAGTATAGCGCGCTTTATGGTATGTTTCCTGGTATAGATAAACCGTATTTAATCCTTGCTTAATGAGCTCTCTGTATTCATCTGGTTTTAAGGGTTGCACCTCAATGGAGATTAATGACATATAGGGCCTCACAATCTCAAAAACTTTATTCAGATACCTGGCACCTGCTTTAACATCAGCTTCTCCAGTTACCAATAAAATGTGTTCGAAACCTAGCTTTCTTATAGCAATAACTTCCTCTTTAACTTCATTATATGTTAGAACTTTCCTGTCTATTTTGTTATGAGAGTTAAATCCACAATAAATGCAATTATTTTCACAAAAATTCGATAAATATAGAGGAACATACAGCTGAATGGTTTTTCCAAAACGTTTTTGAGTAATAATTTGACTTTGTCTTGCCATTTTTTCAATATATGGCTCGGCTGCGGGAGAGATTAATGCCATAAAATCATCAATAGTTCTATTGTTTGATTTTAATGCAGCACGAACTTCAGCATCAGATTTACTATAGATTAAGTCTGTTGTACTCTCCCAGTTGTATTTATTAAGCAAGTCAATAAACATAGTTATTTGATTTATGAAAGAAAGGAGGTTAATGGGCTGCTTGTATTTGCTGTATTTGTTTTATCTGCCAATTTTGCTTCAAATGCAATTCGCCCTGCCTGCACAGCAAGCTTAAATGCCATTGCCATTTCTACCGGGTTTGGTGATACTGCAATAGCTGTATTAACCAAAACGGCATCGGCTCCCATTTCCATAGCTTCAGCGGCGTGAGATGGAGCGCCTATACCGGCATCAATAATAACCGGAATATTACTTTGCTCAATGATAATTCGTATCATATCCCGGGTGTCTAAGCCCTTGTTGCTTCCAATTGGCGAGCCTAATGGCATAACTGTAGAAGTACCAACATCCTCTAACTTTTTACAAAGAACCGGGTCTGCCTGTACATAGGGTAATACAACAAAGCCTTTTTTCACTAATTCATCGGTAGCTTTTAAGGTTTCTTCACCATCAGGCAACAAATACCTTGGGTCTGGATGTATTTCAAGCTTAAGCCAATTTGTTTCCAGGGCTTCACGAGCTAATTCAGCAGCAAATACAGCCTCCTTTGCGTTACGAACACCTGATGTGTTTGGTAGAAGATTATAATTTGCTTCGAGTAAGTATTTTAGAATATTATCATTTTGCTCTTTTAGGTCAACTCTTCGCAAAGCCATTGTTACCAACTCACTTTCAGATGCTAACAAAGCATCACGCATTAATTCCCCCGATGAGAACTTCCCTGTGCCTGTAAACAAGCGAGAAGTAAATGTTTTGTCAGCTATTTCTAGTGCTTGCATATTTTTAGTTTTAATTTTTATCTGTTTATAATTAGATTTTTTCAAGAAAAGCTTTTGCTTTCTTTGTTATGTTATTCGCTTCACTTATTACCGATGAAACAGCTATGCCATGTATTCCGGTATTTGTAAGAAGCGAAATATCCTCTTCTTTTATTCCTCCAATTGCAAGAATTGGTATGTTAATTCGGCTTTTCTCCAGGTATGTACATATTGTCTTATAGCCCTCAACTCCCAGAACCGGACTTAAGTTCTTTTTTGTTCTTGTATAGGTATATGGACCCAGACCAACATAGTTTACACCCTGCTTTACCAGCTTAATAATATCTTCTGTTGTGTTTGCTGTGCCTCCTATTATTTTTTCATCCCCAAGAATCTCTCGGGCTATAGCTGGTGACATATCTTTTTTACCCAAGTGTACACCATCGGCATTTAACTCTTGAGCCAGTTCAACAGAATCATTCATAATAAAAACAATATCATGTTGTTTGCATAGTGCTGCAATCTCTTTACCCTCAGCAAAAATTTCATTTTTACCAGCAAATTTAGGTCTGTACTGAATCCATTTTATACCGGATTTTATAAGTGCTTTTACCTGGTCTAAATGCGAAAATTCAGATTGATAATTGGTTATATACTGTAGTTTTGAGATTTCCATTACTATTCATTGTTGGTTATATTATGATATCCTAACAAAAGGTTGTTGGAATCAATAAATCGGGAAACATATGTTTTAGCCTTCTTTATTGAAGCCTGTAAATTGTTACCATTAGCAAGGTTTGAACAAATTGCTGCTGATAATACACAACCAGTACCATGCTTATCTTTATTTACAATCCGTTTGCCATTAAAACTGGTGGTTGTACTTTGCTCAACCAAAACATCAATTACATTATCGCTTAAAGAATGTCCTCCCTTTACAAGCACTTTACAAATATTCTGGCTTGAAATAATAGATTGAATTTCATCTGCATTACTTGTTTCAAATATTGATTCACACTCAGGTATATTTGGTGTAATCAGGTAAATGTCTCTTAATAGTAGGTTGAGATCTTTTTTATTTATTACTGTATGAAAATCAAAATTAGCTGAAGCTTTAAATATCGGATCCCAAATAATTTTTACTTCAGCATTTAACTCTTTTAGGAGATTAATAATTTCCCTTAATACCTTAAAATTTTCAATTAAGCCAATTTTTACAAATTTAGGCTGGTATTTATGGCATATACTTTCAATTTGTTTTTTTATCTGTTCAAAACTCAGCCAATTAACACCTTGAAATGTACTCTCATTTTGAAAAGTAATTGCAGTAATAACTCCTAAACCTTGTACTTTGTGTTGCTCAAAAGTTTTTATATCAGAACTAATTCCAGCTCCTGAGCTTGGGTCGAAACCTGCAATGCTCAATGTAAAATTTCTAACATTTATAGATTCACTTATCCTTTTGTAAGCGCTTAAGGTATCTTTTGCCTGCCATATTGCTCCAAGTATTGCAATTCCGGAAAAACCAAGTTTATGGCATTTTATACTGGTACTCTCATCTATTCCACCCAAGGAAATAATGTTTAATTCCGGATTATCAGATAAAAAAACAGATAGTTCAGATATCTTAAAATTTGATTTGTAGTTATCTTTTGAGATAGAATTAAAAACAGGACTCAAAAAAAAGTGGGTGTAGTAATCTTTATATGAAATTATTTCATCAAAAGAATGAGCTGAATAGCCAAAATACTTAAAATCTGATTTGTAAATAGAGGCCTCTTCAATTCTTTCTTTTCCAACTTGTATGCCCTTTAATTTAAACTCTTTAGCAAAATGGTAATGAGAATGCAAAACCAAATATTGGTGATATTCTTTTGGAATAGACGAAATATAATTGATCATATCAAAGTCGTTGAAGCCAGGCTTTCTAATATGGTATTGTTTCAAACCAGCTAAGAATAAAGAAACCACTTTTCTGATTTCAGAAGAGATTTTCTTAGGCGATGAAATAACAATTAATTTCGTATTCATTCTATTGATAAATTTTGCTTCCCTTCATTCTAAATTCTTCGGCTTTGTCTTCCAGTTTCCTTTCTAGTTCTTCTTTCGAAATTTCCGGCTCTTTTCCGGC
>JAGLSB010000081.1 GCA_023135955.1 Bacteroidales bacterium
TGGTATATTGTTTGTTTACCCCTACCAGTGGGGAATCCTTCAATAAATCTTCCTGGCGTGCCATTGTCACCTAAAAAGATTACTACTGTATTCTCGAGCACATTATCTGGGATTGAATCGAGTAGCCGGCCAATCTCATAGTCCAGCGATTCTATCATGGCCATATATTTTCTTGCATTCGCATCTAATCCATTGAGGGTGTACATCTCGGGGGGAGGGACATGGAAAGGAGCATGGGGAGATACATGTGACAGCCACATAAACCAAGGTTGTGTTTGTTGTTTAATCCAGTTTGTGGCGTAGTCTGTAAAATATGTACTCACATACTCATGGCAGGTATCAGGAGTGCCATTTTCGACCTTGACCCATTTATAGTAATCTTCTACTCCCGCTTTCAAAATACCCATGAAATCATCTACACCATGATCGTAGGGGTGATTAAAATCATTAGGGTTTGAAATGTGCCATTTCCCTGCAACACATGATTTGTATAGTCCGTTGCTTTGTTCACGTATTTCAGTAAAAATGGATTTGTGTTCAGTGCCCAATACCCCCGGAATAGTATTCACCCCGTTATGGGTTCCATATTTACCACTTATTAGGGATGCACGTGTGGCTGCACAAACCGGGGCGGACCAAACATTGGTAAAAGTAACACCCGAATTCCTTAGTTTATCGAGGTTCGGTGTGGAGGGTAAGTGTGTTCCAATATCAAATCCAGCCAAGGCATCAACACCCATGTCATCTCCGATAATAAATAAAATATTGGGAGGATCATTTGCAAAAATGTGAGAACAATTCAGTGCAGACAAGAAAATAAGAAATGGAGTAAATATTTTTTTTAAGGGGGTCATAATAGTTCTCATTTTAAAGATTATAAAAAATTAGACTGAAATATGAGTGAAAGGTTTAAAATATGAATGACAGCAAGCAAAAAATAAGGTGCTTATTGGAATATTATAAATACCTTAAATAATCTATAACCTTCGCCAGATCTTTCAACAAATCGATTTAGATATTTCACCTATCCTGGAAATGAAGTGTATTGGATCTGACAACTAATTCCATTGCTTCTTCAATGCATGCAAGAGACACCTCAGTATCTGTATTATGCCATACATTATGACAGAGAGTTGTTTAGGGGGTTTGTGATATATTTTTGTATCGATTGTGCTTTTACTGCTAGCGAAATCAGCCCTGAAAGGATCAGGAACATTGAGAAAGCAAAACTTCGTTTCATTTATTTAGTAATTTTTGACGTATCCTTCAAGCACTTCAAGTTGCTTCCAGTTTTTACCGGGTTCGTTTGCCTGAATCTCTCCATCAGTACTACGCCCATCATCAATGTATTTAGCCAATAACACCTTCAATTCTTTCACTACTTCAGGATGAAGGTGTTGCACATTAATCAATTCACCCGGATCATTATTCATGTCGAACAATTCAATATCAGCTGGATTAATTACCGGTTTGTCCTTAGGATTGCTCCTTCTCGATCCTCCACCTGTAGCCAAGACTAATTTCCATTTGTCTTTGCGGATAGAAAAGAGTCCAGCATCGGAATGATGAACTATGCCGCCACGCGCTTCATTATTTAATTTTTCACCTAGTAAAACAGGCAGAAAACTTTTACTGTCCTCAGCCATATTATCCGATAGCTCAACATTTAAGATATCAGCAATGGTTGCCATCAGATCGGTAGTGCAAATATTGTAATCGCTGACTTTTCCTTTCTTTACTTTGTCTGGCCAGCGTACAATAAAGGGAACTCTGTGTCCTGCTTCCCATAAGCTACCTTTTAAACCACGAAAGGTGTAGCTGGGATAATGTTCATATTCATGCAGCTTATCAAACTTTGCCTGAGGAGAACAACCATTGTCTGCTGTGAAAATAACTATTGTATTTTCCACCAAATCCAGTTCATCTACTACTTTTAAAATTTCACCTACAGACCAATCTACTTCCATTACGAAATCGCCATAATCACCAATTCCACTTTTTCCTTTAAATTTCTCACTCGGGACAATTGGTGCATGGGGTGCATTTAACGGCATATAAACAAAGAAAGGTTTTTCGGGGGTTTCGTTGTATGATTTCCTGATCCAATCGGTTGTTTTTTTAGTGAAGGTAGCTAACACTTCATCCTGGTTAAAATTATCCGCTTTCCACCCTTCTTTGGCCCCAACTAAACCGGCTGCTTTAACGGCTTCTCTATCGGTGAGATATGTAAGATTGCCCTGTACCATTCGGTTTTCAATATATGCATGAGGTGGCATATTAAGTGATGCTGAAATACCGAAGTAGTAATCAAACCCTAAATCTAAGGGTCCGTTTTTAATTGGTTGCGTAAAATCAACATTTTCACCGCTAACTTCAGGTTTTGATTGCGATTCACCAACGAAAGTCCAATCTTGCCCCAGGTGCCATTTGCCTACAACAGCCGTATTATAGTCGTTCTTTTTTAGAAGAGAGGCAACTGTTTCGCGATCCATTGAAATAAGGTGGGGACTGTGACCTGCTGTTACACCATTTTTCATTTCAGTCCGCCAACTATACCGCCCGGTTAAAATGCCATACCG
>JAGLSB010000810.1 GCA_023135955.1 Bacteroidales bacterium
CCCCCAACCCCCATGAACAACCAATACCCAACCCCCCCCACCCCCCAACAAGGCGCCTACGGTACCTCCCCCTTCGAAGAAGACTCCCTCGACCTAAAAAAATACTTCTTCCTAATCCTCGCCAACTGGTACTGGTTCATCATCTCCCTCTTCCTCGGACTGGCAATTGCCTATATGACAAATCGTTATTCCAAACCGGTGTACAGGGTGAATGCAACTCTTATGTTGAATGAGGGTGCCAGCAGCAGGGGACTGTCGGGTGTTGAGAATCTGATTCCGGGAATGGAGATGTACAGCCAACGCAGGTATGCGATAAATGAAGTGGAGATATTGAAGTCCTACAGCATGGCGCAGAAAACTTTAATGGAGCTGGATTTCGATGTCAGTTATACCGGTATTGGAAGAAGCGGATTAAAAGAAGTGGTTCTGTATAAAAATTCACCCTTCTATGTTGAGATTGATTCTGTTAAAGGCAGCCTCGGAGGACATCCTGTTGAAATCCATCCTCTTTCTCAAACTCACTATGAACTATATATCGACGACCAATACGAAATTCGACAAAAAATGGCTTACGGGGAAACCTTTCATTCAGAGCCTTTTAATTTTACCCTTCATTTGAAAAATCCTGAAAACTATAGCGGAGGATATGGAAAATATGTTTTTGTTGTAAACGGAGTAAGCGGTTTATCATATTATTATAAGAACCGTCTGACTATCAGTTCAAACGATGAAAGACGGGGCGGGGTGCTATATTTGAATATTACCGACTTTAATAGCCAGCAGGCAACGGATTATCTTAATAAATTAATGACTGTTTATATTAAACAGGGTCTGGAAGAAAAAAATCAGACTGTCACCAACTCGATTGAATTTATCGATGATCAATTGGGTATTATAGATGACTCTCTCCGAATTACAGAATCTAATCTTCAAAAATTTTATATTGCCAACAGCCTCATCGATATAAGTTCAGAGGGCGCTCAGATATATGAAAAACTGAATAATTATGAGAAGGTTCAATCGGAACTTGAACTGAAATCCCGCTATTATAATTATTTACTGAATTATGTAAATGACAAAACCAATGAAAATGAAGTGCTTGCACCTGCCAGCCTGGGACTGGGAGACGCTTTGCTAAATTCCCTTATCACACAATTGAATGAACAGATCTTAGAAAGAAATCTATTAAGCTATTCCGCTTCAAAGGAAAATCTTCAGTTTGAAATGGTAGAAAGCAAAATCCGGAATACTAAAGTCGCTCTTCTGGAAAATATTGAAGAACTTATAAAAAACAATGATGGAGAAAAGAAAGAGGTAGAGGAAAAGTTAGGTTTTGCCGAGAAAGATCTTTTATCTCTCCCGGTTACTGAACGACAGCTTATTAGCATAGAACGCAATTACAAGGTAAATGACCGTATATACACTTTTTTACTTGAGAGGCGTGCCGAAGCAGCCATTGCCAAAGCCTCAAATGTAGCCGATAATAAAATTCTGGATTATGCCAATTCAAATACCGCAGCCAGGATTTCTCCCAATACCCGCACTAATTATATGCTCGGACTTATTGGGGGGATTGGCCTTCCGCTTGCCCTGCTTATCATAATTGAGCTTAGTAACAATAAAATTACAGGTCGCAATGATATTGAAAAGAAAACAAACATTCCTATCATTGCTCATATCGGACATAGCACCCTGGGGGATGTACCGGTATTTGAAGCTCCAGGATCTTCTTTGTCAGAATCTTTCCGCGGTCTGCGTACCAATCTTCAGTACCTTCTCAGAGAAAAGGACCAGAAAGTAATCAGCATCAGTTCTACCATTACCGGAGAAGGAAAGACTTTTGTTTCCCTTAATCTTGCTACAATCTTTGCAATGGCCGGCAAAAAAACTTTATTGGTGGGTCTCGATTTAAGAAAACCCAAATTACACAAGGTCTTTAATATTAATAATGAAACCGGTTTAAGCTCTTACATGATTGGAAAAACAACATATTCAGAAGTCATCAAAGAAACTAAAGTTGATAATCTCTTTATGATCTCCTCCGGTCCTGTTCCTCCAAATCCTGCCGAATTATTGGACACCCCTGTTATTCTCGACTTCATTCACAAAGCCCGAAAAGATTTTGATATTGTAATTCTAGACACCCCACCTTACGGAGTAGTTACAGACGCCCTCCTCGTAGGCCGTCATGCAGATGCCAACCTCTTCATTATCCGCCAGAACTACACCGAACGCGATGCCCTGGAACTCATGAACGAAATCCAGA
>JAGLSB010000811.1 GCA_023135955.1 Bacteroidales bacterium
ATTCTGATTGTAATCCTTCTAATGCTGCTGGTATATTAGGAACAATGATAGGGTATAATAACATTCCCAAGTATTGGTTAGAGCCTTTACAAAAGAATGAAGATACCGATTTGCGTTACACCACCACATCTATGAATAGAGCTTATGAATTAAGTTTAAAACATGCTATTCAAAATATTGAGAAGAATGGAGGAAAAGAAAAAAACGATTATGTGTTGATTAAATATCAAAAACCCGAGGTGTTAGCTCTTGAAGTAGCTTTTCCTAATATCTATCCGGTAAATATTAAAAGTTGGAAAAAAGACAAAAAAGGGAAATCAATTCGCACTTACACACAACCGGTTAAATTCAACGGTACAGGTTTTGTCATATCAGGTATGGTATTTTACGATGGAGAATGGGCTAGGGTAAACACCGATTATGTAGCAGAATTGGAGGTCTATATTGATGGAAAATTGGATGCCGTTAGAAAGCTGCCAGCCAATTCTCGCTATAGAGCACAAGAGTTTTATCTTAATTTAGAACTGCCCAAAGGAGACCACGAATTTCAATTGAAATGGCGTAATGAGGTTGAAAATGCGGATGTTTATATGTGGAATCTTGTCATCTATTCAGACGAGTTAGTTAACTACAACCACCATTGATAATAAGTATAAAATGAGAACTGCTAAAAAATGTATTAGATTATTATCTGTCGTGGTTTTAGTTTGTTTCACAAGTTTTAGCTGTACCAAGCAAAACAAAAAACAATTACCCAATGTGGTTTTAATAATGGCAGATGACCTTGGTGTGGGGATGCTGGGGTGTTATGGACAAAAAGTTATTACAACACCCAATATTGACCGTTTGGCAGATGAGGGACTACGATTTACTAATTACCATGCGTCGGTGTTTTGTGCTCCCTCACGTTGGAGTCTGTTGACAGGAATGCACGATGGAAGAATGGGTGGATGGGAATATACTGAGGGAGGTTTGGCCATTCAACGAGATGCGGGAGAAATAACAGAAAAAGAGTATCAGCAGCGTTTTACACAACTAAAGGCTGATGCGCTCCCCATAGCTCCCAATGAGGTTTTTTTAGCTCAGCTTGCAAAAAAAGCGGGTTATTTTACAGCGCAATTTGGCAAGCTTGATAATGGATTCCAAACCTGGCACGAACGCGTTAAGCGTTATGGTTGGGACTATTACGATGGCTATTATTGTCATCGTCGCTGTCATGGTTATTACCCTCCTTATCTTTGGAGAAATGGGGTACGTTATGACTTAGAAGGTAATTATGATCCTGCATGTGGAAAAATGTCGCGCGAAGGAATGGAACCAATGAGTGAACAACGGGGGGAAACCTTTTCTCAGAATGTTTTTATTGAGGAAATTCTTAAATTTATTCGTAAGAATAAGGAGCAACCATTTTTGCTTTATCATCCCTCACAGCTTCCTCACGGTCCGGCATCAATTCCTGAATTGCATCCCGAAGTTGCCAATAATTCAAATTTAAAGTTACCCGAAAAAAAATATGCTTCAATGGTTAAAATGCTGGATGAGCATGTGGGATTAATTTTAGAAGAACTGGAAAATCAGGGGATTCTAGATAATACAATTATTGTTTTTGCATCAGACAACGGTCATGATACATATTATGGATATGGAGAAACATCTGAGACGTATTTAAAGCAGAGATTGATGGATGGTACACCAACAAATTTAACCGATAATAAGTGGCGTTCTTCCATCGGAGGGGATGTTTTTAACGGTGGGACCGACCTTGCAGGACAAAAAGGAAGCGGATATCAAGGGGGTATTCAATGTCCGATGATTGTACGCTGGCCCGGTAAAGTGAAGCCCGGTACAGAGACTGATTTGCTGACCATGCACTATGATTTTATGGCAACACTCGCCGATATTGTTGGCGTTGACTTGCCCGATGGAAAAGATGGAGTCTCTTATTTGCCAACCTTGCTAGGTAAGTCACAAAAAGAAAAACATGATTATGTTATTGTTCAAAATAGAAAAACCAGAATGGGAAGTAGCTCCATTATTGATAAAGATGGTTGGAAACTGTTAGAAATAGGCAAGAAACGTGACCAGTATCAGCTCTATAATGTTTTTAATGATAATGAAGAAAGGAATGAAGTTTCGGCTCAGTATCCTGAAAGGGTGGAGGAGCTTAAAAAGACTTTAAAAAAGGAACTCGTGTCGGAACGTAAGGATATTAACACCAGAACAAATAATATTGAATAATACACAATATTATTTTGAAAAAAAATGACAAGGCAAATATGAGTAAAATAGTAGTAGTAGGTAGTTCAAATACCGACATAGTCGCAAAGATGAAAAACTTCCCTCTTGCAGGAGAAACGATTGAAGGAATAGCATACATGCAGGCGATGGGAGGCAAAGGAGCTAATCAGGCTATTGCGTCACATCGCTTGGAAGTCGATAACTAAACCTGTGTTCAAAAAACTAACTAAATAATTTACTATGAAAAATATCTGTATCGCAATCATTTGTATTCTCGCAGGGGCTTTAAATACTTATGCCGGTAATACACCAAAAAATAAACCCAATGTTATTGTAATAATGACTGACGATCAGGGTTATCCAGAATTGTCGATTCATGGGAACCCAATCTTAAAAACACCCAATTTGGATGAGTTTGCTAAAAACAGTGTTCGGTTTGGTAATTTTCATGCTGCACCAATGTGTGCTCCAACACGAGGTCAGCTAATGACAGGAATGGATGCTGCCACAAATGGATTAGTAAATGTAAGTAGTGGTCGTGCTTTTCTCAAACCTGAATTGCCTACCATGGGAAACATTTTTATGGCAAATGGATACAGTACCGGAGTGTTTGGTAAATGGCACCTTGGAGCAAATTATCCATATCGTCCCCAGGACAGAGGCTTTGAGGAATCAGTTTGGTTTTCCTCGTCACATATCGGTTCGGTTTCCGACTATTGGGGCAATGACTATTTTGACGATACCTATTGGCACAATGGCACACGTGAGAAATTTGATGGTTATTGTACTGATATATTCTTTGATAAGGCTAAAGAATTTATTGAAAATTCCATTGAAGAAGATTTGCCCTTTTTTGCCTATATCCCCACAAATACTCCGCACTATCCCTATGTGGCTAAGGACGAAGACTTAAAAGTGCTTGAAGGTTTATATGAAAATTCTACTTTCCCCGGGAAGAATGAAGATTTGAAAAAAAAACTGGTTCCATACCTGGCAATGATTCGGAATATTGACACCAACGTGGGAAGTTTAATGAATTTTCTGGATGAAAAAGGTGTCAGGGAAAATACAATCGTTGTTTTCCTTACCGACAACGGAAGCATTATGGGCGCTAAATATTTTAATGCCGATATGCGGGGAATGAAAACAGAGCTCTGGGATGGTGGACATCGCGTTCCGTGTTTTATTAACTGGCCAGAAGGAGATTTTAAAAATATTGGTAATGAAGTTTCAGGATTAGCCCAGGTACAGGATATTCTTCCAACACTTGTTGATCTTTGCGGCTTAGAAAAACCTACTCCAATCCCCTTCGATGGAATGAGTTTAGCCCCCGTATTAAGAGG
>JAGLSB010000812.1 GCA_023135955.1 Bacteroidales bacterium
GCATAAATAATTACAGAAATTTTATAATCACCGAGTTTATTATACAACAACCACATGAGCAATAATCCATATGCCACCAAAATTAATAACTGATAAATTCTTGTAGTAAAAATCTTATTTTTACCCTTTGGAATATTGAAGGCTATGGCATAAAATATCTGAGTGAAAAGGAAACCTGACAATCCTAAAAGAAAAAATGTCTCTTCCTTAAAAAACAATTCTTGATTACAATTTGAAAGCTGCAATAATATATCTCCAAGCCATGAAAAGAAGAAACCAATCATCATAAGTCGATGAAAAACAGAATAATTATTTCTGACTTCAGTGTGATAATAAACCATCAATATTGGAATAATGAGAGCCTTTACAGCGAGTCCCGGATAAAAGAAACCAGGTCCTTCCATCGCTTCAAGAATAATAAAAACTATACCAACAATAAAGAATAAAACAGTAAAAATCGGTTGCTTCATAATTAATAATACACAAATTGTGTTTGGGTTAGATTAGCTAAAATTACTATTTTTTTCCACTTATCATCATTTCAATTATAAAATTAAAGATCGGAAAATATTCTTATCTTGCCTGAAGAAATATAAACTTAAGCATATGAAAACGAAAATTTTAGCATTTCTTTTTCTTTCTCTTTTTGGTTTTTACACGGTTATGGCCCAGGAAGAAGAACAAGCTTCAGATACTTCAAAATCTGAAAATATTAAAACGGGGTGGTCTTTCGGGGGTGTTCCTGTAGTAGCCTATGATACTGATATTGGATTTAAATACGGTGGTCTTGTTAACTTCTATGATTATGGCGATGGTAGTAAATATCCTAAATACGATCATTCACTTTTTTTTGAATGGTCTCAAACAACAAAAGGAAGTGGGAAAACTCAATTTCTTTACGATTCTGAAAAATTGATTCCCGGATTAAGAACCTCGGGAGAAATTAGTTACCTGACTGAAAAGGCATTGGATTTTTATGGGTTCAATGGTTACGAAGCCTATTATAATGCCGACTACACTAATGATGAGCTTAGTGGTGGAGATTATAAATCAAGAATGTTTTATAAAAACAGTAGAAATCTTTTTAGAGTAAGCGGAGGATTACAAGGAAGTATTATTGAAGATAAACTGAAATGGTTCTCAGGTTTTGCCTTCTACCATCAGGTACTTGATACTGTAGATATTTCCAGTCTTAACGATGGAAAAGCAGTAGAAGATCAGTTACCTTCTATTAATGGTGGTCTTTTTCAAGACTATATTGAATGGGGTCTCATTCCTTCTGATCAGGCTGAGGGAGGAAATACTTCAATACTTAAAGCCGGGTTAGTTTATGACACCAGAGATAATGAACCAAATCCTATGAACGGGATCTGGACCGAATTGCAATTTATTCTTGCTCCAGGATTTCTTGGTAGCGGTGATTACGGTTATAGCAGAATGGTACTTACTCATAGGCAATATTTCACAATTATTCCAAAAACTATGAATTTTGCCTATAGACTATCTTATCAGGCAAAACTTACTGGCGAAATGCCATATTACATGCTCCCTTTTGTATTTAATACTGCCCCTAAAGAAACTCGCGATGGGCTTGGGGGAGCCAAAACTATGAGAGGAATACTCAGGAACAGAGTAGTTGGCGAAGATTTTGTTTATGCAAATTTGGAACTAAGATGGAAGATGATAAGAACAGTAGTACTGAATCAGAATCTATATATTGCTTTAGCCGGATTCCTTGATGGTGGAATGGTGACCGGTAAATATGAACTACATGAAACAGTAACTCCTGATGCTCAAACATGGCTGAATCTTGGTGCTGATGAATCACTTCATATAAGTTATGGGGCAGGTCTTCATTTTGCTCTTAATGAAAATTTTATTGTAACTGTCGATTACGGTTTAGCGAATGACCCAAGAGATGGTAATAGCGGAATGTATATTGGGCTGAATTTCTTGTTTTAATGATGATTTTCATATTCAAATTATGAAAAAATATTTGATTTTTCTTTCCCTGATATTAATATTTGGATCAAATGCCATTTCGCAAACCATAGTTGCCCCAAACTTCATTCTTAAATCGCATGAAACTCTTGAAGTGATGAGAATGAAAAGGAATGAAAAGGGTATCACATTCCAAATGCTGATAAGAAACCGAAAGGATGAAGGGGGTAGCTTTTGCATCGATAAGAATACAGAAATTATTGCTAATGGTATAGCGTATAAAATTCTGAAGATTGAAAATATTCCTGAATGTCCGGAAGAACATAAATTTGAATTTTTTGGTGACAATCTTATATTTTATCTTCATTTTCCTCCTATCCCACCCGAAATAAAAATTATTGATATTGTAGAAAACTGTACTGAAAATTGTTTTCATTTTACAGGATTAATTGTCGATTATAAGCTTAATAATGAGATGTTTGCAGCCTTCGATTATTACGAAACCGGAATGTTATCCGAAGGACTTTTAAGCTATAAAGAACTATTAGCAAGATATGAGGGGAAGGAGCCTGCAATAGAAGGCCTTTTCTATTTTTATATAATAAATATTCTAAAAGAGATGGGAGACATGGAAGAGGAAAAAAAGTGGGTAGAGAGATTCCGTGCAAGAAATCTTCCCAATAGTGGATGGGTAGAAGATAAGTTGAGTATTGGAGATAATGGATTGGGGTTTTAGAAGACAACAACCCACCAATAAAAAAACCGCCCTGAAAATTCCAGCGCGGTTTTTTGTAAATATAGAATTGGGTTAGAAACTAAAATCAAGACCTACAGCAACAAACAGATTACTTTTATTATAAGTTTCTGTTATATCGTCAGGTAAAATACGTTTCATGGTTTTTGAACCTTCAGTATAAAATGTATTACCAAAACCAAGATTCAGCATCATCATATCATTCAGCTGATATCCTGCACCAAGACCGATTGTATTTGAAGTTAGACTATAACTTAAATCAGTGCTATAATCTTCGGTAACACCCGTTTTTGCCATTAAAAAACCAGTACTTACTACAAGTTTCTCATTTAGTGCATATTGAACACCAGCAGCAACTTCAATAAAGTTATTATCAATAACCTCTTCGTTGGTTACATACAAGCCGTCAATTTTTCTGCCATAATCTGCAGTTTTATCAAAATAATAGTGAGTTCCAACGCTTACACCGAGTTTCTCAGAAATACCGTAGTCAACACCTACTGAAAGCATTGCAGGCATATCTCCGCGAAATGTTGAACCATCGTTAAACATATAAACAGGAGTTCCGGTTGCTGTAAATGCTAATAGAATATCTTTATTATCATTTACAAGATTTGTAAATTCAAGTTCAGTTGCAAACTCATACTTAATACCAATATTAAGATTCTCAGCAGGAGATATATTAATACCAACGATAGGTGTTATTCCTGTAGCGGTCTGCTCTATGTCAGCTTCTTTATCATTTAATAAAGTGGAAGTAGCAGTATATTGAGCAATTGTGGCATCCAGGGTAGGTGTTGCTAAGGTCACGGCACCACTGATCGTATTAAGATCCATTGTTA
>JAGLSB010000813.1 GCA_023135955.1 Bacteroidales bacterium
TAGCATCGGCAGGTATAATTTTAGAGCTGGTTTTATCTGCAAGTTCTTCTAAAGTTCCTAATCGAAGAGCCACCGGGGTATTCGACAAAGTAAATTCAGCGCCTTCATCATGAGCCTTCTCAGCAACTTGCCAGGCAATTGACATTTCATTTAGCGCACCAAAGATGATTCCTTTTTTTCCTTTTAATAAATTATAAGCCATACGATCGTTTTAATAAATTTTAACAAAACTATATTAAAAATGTTTAAGCGTGAAATATTTTATTTTTTTTAGTCTTTGTGATTTGTTTAACAATATGTTTGTAAAAACTCATTTACTTTCCATAAGCTTTATTATATTTGAACTTCTTTTAACTAAAATCTTAGAATTATGTTTATTGCAATGGTCGTTATCTTTGTTATGGGTTATATAGCAATTGCCCTGGAGCACCCTCTCAAAGTAGATAAAGCTGTATCTGCACTCGCGATTGGAACGCTTGTTTGGGTTGCTTTTATTTTGGGAGCTTTTGATATTCTTACTCAGGGATTCAGCCCCGGTTTTCAGGATTTTGTAATGGATCATGAAAATCTTGACAGCGCCGGTGCCAAAGAATTTATTGGCGCATTAGCTCATACACACGGTGAAGAATCGCATCATTGGATTCATTTAATGAAAGAATGGATAGTTCACAATCAGATCATTCATCATCTTGGTGAGATTTCTGAAATATTGTTCTTCCTATTGGGAGCAATGACTATTGTCGAAATTGTTGATCAACACGATGGATTTAAAATTATTACCGATAAAATTAAGACCACCAATAAACTTAAACTTCTGTGGATACTCAGTGTTCTTACTTTTTTTATGTCAGCAACACTTGATAATCTGACTACTACCATTGTTATGGTTGCCCTTCTAAGAAAATTAATTGAAGATAAGAAAACCCGATGGTTTTATGCAAGTATGGTAGTATTGGCAGCAAATGCAGGTGGAGCCTGGTCACCGATTGGGGATGTTACAACTATTATGCTTTGGATTGGAGGTCAGGTAACTACTCTTGCAATCATTACCCGCGTAATTGTGCCAAGTATATTTACAATGATTATCCCGCTAATTCTGCTAAGTTTTACTATGAAAGGAGAGGTTGCGCGTCCGAATGGTGACAATTTTGAAGAAGGAGTTGCTACTCCTTTTGAAGGAAAATTAATGTTAATTATGGGTGTTTCAGGGCTTTTATTTGTTCCTGTATTTAAAACTATAACTCATCTTCCTCCTTATATGGGAATGTTATTCTCCTTATCCGTGCTTTGGTTGGTAACTGAAATAATACATAGAAATAAATCAGATGAGATAAAAGGAAAATTATTGGTTCACTCAATTGTTAGAAAAGTTGATTTACCTACTGTCTTTTTCTTTCTCGGGATTTTAAGTGCTGTTGCTGCACTTCAATCTGCCGGTCAATTAAATATTCTTGCTTCTTATCTGGATGAAAAACTTCAATCTATTTATCTCATTGATCTGGCCATTGGTTTATTATCAGCAATTGTTGATAATGTTCCTTTGGTAGCTGGAGCCATGGGAATGTACCCTGTTGAAACTGCAGCATCGCTGGAAGCACTTGCTTTAGTCGATCCAAATGCAGTTGCATATGCAGAAAACTTTGTTCAGGATGGCGTATTTTGGGAGTTCTTAGCATATTGTGCTGGTACAGGTGGAAGTATCCTGATTATTGGATCTGCTGCAGGAGTAGCTGCAATGGGACTTGAGAGAATCGATTTTATCTGGTATGTCAGAAAAATATCATTACTTGCTCTTTTAGGTTATTTTTCTGGTGCGTTAGTGTACTATTTACAGATGAAGTTCATATTTGGACATTAAACTAGTTGCTAGTTGCTGGTTACTTGTTACTGGGAAGAAAAAACGTAATCTAGTAACCAGAACCAGTAACCAGAACCAGAACCAGTAACCAGTCCAGTGTGCGAGCCAAAAAGCCACAATTTTGAATTGAATATAACAGTT
>JAGLSB010000814.1 GCA_023135955.1 Bacteroidales bacterium
ATCGGGTAAAGTTTTTTAGAAAATTCAATATCGACTGATTTTAAACATCCAACTGACGACATCTCATTACTTTCATCACGAGCAATAAAAAATAATTCTTCCTTTTTGAATATAATATTTTTGTTTCCGTCTATTATTTTGCCATCTCCAAAAGTATCAGACCAGATTTGCAATATATTCCTTGCTTCTTTTTGTGATAAATCTTTGCCTTTAATTATTTGTACAAACATTGAACTTGATTATTAAGTGTAAATGTTAGCTCGCCAATTTCATATATTATTATTGATAAGTAAGAATTGATTTATTCAACTTTTTCTATAGGATTTTTAACTCTGTCCTGCGGTTTTTGGCCCTGTTTTCATCGCTGTTGTTTGGTACAACAGGCATCATAGATCCATATCCTTTGGAAATTAACCTTCCCTTATTAATCCCGTCTGATAATAAATAATTTATAACTGCTTCAGCTCTGTTCTCAGATAAGTTTTGATTGTATTCATTAGATCCAACATTATCTGTGTGACCACTAATTTCGATGTTTATTAATGGATTTAAGTTCAGGAATTCAAAAATCTTATCTAATTCTATTTTCGACTCCTTCAATAATTCATGTGAATCAAATTCGAAGAATATATTATTAAGTACAATAGATTCGCCTTTTTTGATACGTTTTAATGGCACGTCCATTAGAAAAGGATCTGATTTTTTATGGATTCCTGCAAATTCAAAATGATCGGAATAGAACAGATATCCGGGATGTGAAACATTTAGTGCAAAATTCTTATTTGTTGGTAAGGGAACCAGAAAATCTCCCTCTCCAAAATTGGACTTTGATTCGATAGATATTCTACCTGTTTCAAGATCAATTAATTGAAATTTAGCGCTAATTCCCTTGTAGGAATTGGCATCATAAACTCTGCCTTTCATGTAGGAAACAAATATCGGCCGTGTTTCTTCCGGAAGCTCAAAGGAATAAATATCCATTCCTTTTCCTTCAATTCTATCTGATGAAAAAAAGGCAGAAGTACCTTGGGGATTAACAATTAATCCAATTTCATTATTATGAGTATTAATTGGATATCCTAAATTTTGAGCTTTCCCCCACTTGTCTTCAGAATTACGTCTACTGAGAAATATATCACCAGATCCAAGGTTGTTATGTCCTTCGGATGAAAAATATAAAGTTTGATTATCAGGATGAATAAAGGGTGATTGTTCATTGCCTGGAGTATTAATGCTATCCCCCATATTTTTAGCCATCTTCCACTTTCCACTTTCATCTTTTTCTGCATACCAGATATCCAATCCTCCGAATCCTCCCGGACGATCTGATGCAAAATAGAGAGTTTTATTATCAGAACTAATACTTGGATGTTTATCTGAGTGTTTTGTATTTACAGCTGATCCGAGATTAATTGCATTCCCCCATCTGCTTCCTGTAAAAACAGAATAATAAATATCACATTTTCCAAATCCTTCCATTCTGTTGCAGGCCGTGAAAAATAAGAAACGTCCATCTGCAGAAAAAGATTGGGCTCCTTCGTTTCTTTCTGTATTTGGTGGACTACCGGCTGATTCTCTGGGGTTCCACCATCCGGAATCATTTTTTATTGAGATATAAAAATCTTCTTGAACATTATTCATGTTTGCTTCTTGAAAAATATCTTTTGGTACCATCACAGTGAAGATGATTTTGCTTTCATCAAGGGTTAAAGATGGCCAATATTCGTTATATTCGGAATTAATTGAAGCACCGAGGTTCAGAGGATTAAATTCAACTGGATTATCGACCGCATTTATTGCGTATTCAATTTTAAGTTTGAATTCTTCTGCTTTGGCTAGTGTTAGCTTTTGAAATTTTCCATTAGAGATAAATGTATTCAAACTTTTAAGGGCATCTTCATATTTACCTGCATTAAATTGAACCTCAGCTAAAATCATATAACCTTGGGGTTGAAAAGAGGGATCAAGTTTTAAAGCTTTCTGAAAATTTTGTATAGCACCCTCAACATCCATTCTGTCTTTTAGAATTTGAGATTTCATCATATAGGCCTCTACAAAATTCTTATCTGCATTAATTGCCTTGTTGATGAATTCCAGGGCAAGCTCATCGTTCATAGCATCAAAATAGCTTAATGCAGCATTGAAATGTTTGATTGCTTTTTTTGATGTACTATGGTATTGTTGTGCCGGGCTATGGAAAGCAAAACCAAAATAAAGTAATGTAATTAATATCAGGATTCTTATCCTCATCAGGCAGTGTTTTGCATAAAAATAGCAAAAATTATTCCGTGATTAAATCTATTAGAATGATTTATTTCTCTACTCACCTATAAAACATATCAAAGACATATTTCAATTCTCAGATTATTATTATATTCATCCTTTCTTAAAAATATTATTATCAAAATAAAAAGTAATGAAAAAGATTATCGCATTATTAGTTGTTACACTGTCTTTTCAACTTATTATTTCAGCACAGACAGCTTATAAATTTGCAGATGTAAAAACGCTTGATACCACTCCTGTTAAAGATCAGCATAGGTCTGGAACATGCTGGAGTTTTAGTGGGATTTCATTTTTTGAATCAGAATTATTGAGACTAGGTAAAGGTGAAGTCGATTTATCAGAAATGTTTGTTGTTAGGAACGCCTATGCTGATAAAGCCAAAAAATACGTTAGATTACATGGAAATCTGAATTTTGCCGGAGGTGGTGCTTTCAATGATGTTAGCTATGTAATGGAAAATATGGGAATGGTTCCC
>JAGLSB010000815.1 GCA_023135955.1 Bacteroidales bacterium
AATTATGTTACCTGTATTTTGAAGGGTTGTGTGACAAAGCCACTGTCAGCGGACTTCTGGCGAATCAAACCTACGAAGCCAAGTGGTATAATCCAAGGACAGGTGTGTGGTCTGATATTGGCAGCGGTAGCTTGACTGCGAACGGAAGCGGTGTAGTTACCATGCCTAATTTTCCTGGCGGTCTTACTCAGACTGCTGATAATACGGATTGGGCAGCTAAATTAGTACTTAGAAATGTAAATTAAAAACGAAAAAAAAGTGACGTTAATTACTCCTGCTGCAAAGTCGTTGAAATCGTCCACGAATGATGGAAAAATATTCGAAGAAGCAATACAAATTGCATATGAAACAGCAATGGATGGACTTGGGGCGACAAAAAAAATGATCCCTCAACACGGGAAACAAGTTGCCCATCGTGAAAAATCATTTGGATTACAGGATCCTGGGGCAACAGTCGGAATGCTTATCATAAGAACAATTGCAAATCACATACTTGGTAATACCCTTCAATATTAACGTATAATTTTTTTTTAAAATCTTATGAAAACTAACAGAAGAAACTTCATTTCAACAGCAGCTTTGGCTGGAGGTGCAGCCATTTTGCCTTCTTGCCATGAAACAAAAAAGGAAATATCAAAACGACTTCCCGATTATTCAAAACTCGATGAAGCTCTTAAAAAACCGGTGTTAAAACGCGAACTTTTTTCTAATCCCGTAATCATCGAGTCTCTTGAATTGCTGCTACTTAAGGATAACTGTATGTACCGGGTCCGTTCAACCGACGGAGCAGAAGGTATTTCGGCAGGACATCCGTTTGTTGCAGAAGTTAGTTATCCCATGGTTCCGAAAATTCTTGCCGGACATTTCGTGGGAAAAGATGCACGCGATTTGGACCAGTTACTTTTTAATGCGGTTGAAAGGAATGTAAAACGACAGGGAATTCCCCTAAATGTACATGTAGCAGGAATAGAGTTTGCTATCCTCGATATGTTGGGAAATATTGTTAATAAGCCAGTTGGTCAGCTAATCGGAGATTTAATTAATCCGGAAATTCACATCTATCTCGGACATCATTTGTCAAGTTTCAGAAAAAAAGAACCTGAAGTTTCGATGGAACTTATGCAAAAAGATGTGATAGAAACTCAGGCAAAAGCTGTAAAACTTCGGGCAGGAACCGGTGACAACCTTGGACTAGACAGGGAGAATGCTCCCGGCAGAACAGAAAAACTTATTCGAATGGCTCGTGAATTCTGGGGCGATGAAATGGTGCTGGCAATAGATGGTAATGGCTCATATACAGTTAAAGAAGCCATTCGAATTGGTAAAATTCTGGAAGAATACAATTACGATTTCTGGGAAGAACCTGTACCATGGGACTGGTACGAAGAACAAAAACAGGTGGAACGAGCCCTTAATATTAAAATGGCGGGAGGCGAGGAGGAAATTGGTGTTCACGCCTTTAGGTACCTTATCGGTAATGAGGTGTTTCAGATACTTCAACCAGATTTGTTTTATT
>JAGLSB010000816.1 GCA_023135955.1 Bacteroidales bacterium
TCCTCTGCTGATGAGGCTTGTTCTGATGAACCTTGTGATAATGTTTGAGATGTTGAACTCGTCTCTTCACTTGCTGCAGCTATATTATCGGCTCCAGCGCCTATGCTTTCAACAATTTCACGCAATTTATCAACCATTTGCGTTAATGCTGCTGCTAATTGTCCAACTTCATCTTTTTGGTTTACATCAACATTGGCTGTTAAATCTCCTAAAGCAACCAACTTGGCAAAGGCTACACCTTTATTAATAGGTATAATAAGTCCGCGTGAGATGATAAAAGCAAATAAAACTGAAATAATAGCAACAATAACGCTTATTATAATTATCATACTTTTCGTTTTATTGGCAGAATTAAGCATCACTTCATCAGTCATAATATGACTTTCTGATTGGTCCACTAATTCAGTCAATAATCCTCCAACCTCTTCTAAATGAGCATGCGTTTCAGTATTGAAAATCTCATTAGCTTGATCCATTCCGTCTAACTGATTATCACTCCAGGCAATCAATTCATCCAGCACTGCTAATACCTGCGTTCCTTTAACTTTAGTATAAGAACGATAATAGTTTATAGCCTTGGTATCTTGACCTTGTCCTAAATAATTCTCAAGAGTAGCAACACTTCCGTGAAGCTCCTGATGAGGTTTTTCTATAGTACTTATTAATTCAGCAAACTCCAGATTTTCTGAAATGAATTTTTCCATTTCTGGAGAATGTAACCAAGATCCCAATCCGCAATTTTCAGGATCTTTTTCAACCGCAATAGTTCTGTTTCTTTCAACTGCTACACCAGTAAGAACATTTTCTAGCCATATTAGGTGAGCAACCTTAACTCCACGTAATACAGTTCCAATCTCACGATCGCCTTGCATAAATACATCAGAAATTTTGATCGCAGACTCATGAAGTAATTTGTGAGGTTCATCAATGTCATCTAATAGTAGTTTTAGTTCAGGAGCTAATGCTTCTGCATGTTGCCTTCCTTCACCATAATACCATACTCCGAAATTACACTTATGCGGATCTGTTTGAACATTAAGTTCTGTTACATTTACATCAGTTAATAAAGCATTAACATCTTCAGCCCAGTGTAAATGGTCTACTACTCTTTGAGTAATATCTGTACGCAATTTATTACCTTCAATTACTTCTTCGGCATCGCCAGTAATTCCACCAATGCCAGTTATTGACCAAAGGGCTATAACGACTAATAGTACGATAATTGTACCAAAACCAATTGTAAATTTAGTTCCTAATTTAAAATCTTTCCATTTCATAATGTTTCCTCCTTTTTAATGAATTAAAAATTTATATAAAATAAAAGGATTCAGAGCATATTGAAATACGGGTATATACCTGATTATTAAGTAGTGGCACTTAACATATTTAGGTGTAAATACGTGTAAATACCAAGGGTTTCTACCTGAATAGGAAATAAGTAAAGAGAAATATATATATATATCTATAAAAACGGATCTGTCTCAGGTTATCCCCATCCTTACTTAAGTATAGGAGGAAACCATTAACTTTTCAGGAGGATTTTCAACCATATTAGACAGTCCGTTTATTATTAATTAAATCTGTTTAATAATATTAAATCAGGCCTCCTCAAGCATAGCAGATTTTATCTTGCTAATTTCATTAGACCTTTGTTTTACATCAATTAATTCATTTGTCGAGAAAATCCTGTCCATATCTAAAAGCAAAATAAATTCTTCTGACACCATAGTCATTCCATAAATATAATCCGAGTTATATTTATTTCCTATTTGTGGTGCAGGCTGAATATCTTCAGATGAGACCCTTAAAACTTCCTGTACAGAATCAACCAAAGCTCCTATATTCATAGTCTTCTTATCAATTTCAAGATCAAGAACCAGTATGCATGTCTGTGATGTATATTCAGCTTTCTTCATTCCAAATTTAAGTCGCAGATCCACTAGAGGAAGAACACTGCCTCTTAAATTTATTACACCCAACATATAATCCGGCGATTTTGGCATTTTTGTTATTGATACCATTTCCAGGATATTAAGTACCTTAGAAACATTGGCAGCAAAATACACATCATCAAGAATAAATGATAAATATGAATCAAGTTTGTATATTTTTTCCATCTTAATTTTATTTTGGAATGTTATTCTATATGAAAATTAACTTGTTAGAAGTGATCAGTAAACTGAATTCGGTTTACTGATCATCTATCATTCAAATCTAAAAATTTTCATATTCTTCATCCTTATCTCCCATATCGAGGTCTATTCCTTTTGGCTCAACGACTTCTAATACTGGTTGTTTATGAACCTTAGTTTTAATTTTTGCAGCTTTATTATTCGCCTTTTTAGTGTTCTCTACCAAGACTCTTTGATTGTTATCTTTTATTTTGAAAAATGAGATAACCTCTTTTAGTTGATTAGCCTGACTTGCTAATTCTTCAGCGTTGGTTGCAAGCTCTTCTGATGCTGCTGCATTTTGTTGCGTTACCTGAC
>JAGLSB010000817.1 GCA_023135955.1 Bacteroidales bacterium
CATCTGAACTAGATGAAACTGTATTAAGTCAATGTGGAACTACAATTGCTTTAAGAATGACTAATAAAGGAGATAGAGGACATGTGTCATCAGCAGTTCAAGATGAATTGTCTAATATGACAGCTTTACTGCCTAGCCTTAGAACTGGTGAAGGTTTGATATTAGGTGAAGCAGTTAAAATCCCTTCAAGAGTAAAGTTTAGAAAAATATCAAATGCTCCGAAAAGTTCAGATCCAAATGTTACAGCACAATGGAGAAAAGATAAACCAAAAAATAGTGAATATAAAAAATTAGTAGAAAATTGGAGAAACCAAAAGTTTAATTAAAAAATAGAATTATGAGTTTACCAGAAATGCAACCAGTTTCGTCATCAAATGTTGAAAGTATTGGATATGATGAAAGTACAGAGATATTATTTGTGCGATTCTTAAATGGATCAGTATATCAGTATATGAATGTTCCTCTTATTGTTTTTGAGCAATTATTAAATGCACCATCAGTTGGTTCATTTATGCACAGGAATATTAAGGAAGTTTATCCATATAATCGAATAGCATAATAAATATAATATGAATAAATTATCAGATAAGATTTCATTTTTGCTTGAAGAGTACAAGTCAGCAGTAGAGCTCACATTTCATATAGATACCTTAAGAAACAAATTAACGAGTTTTTTTATTTCTATATCTGGCATAGGAATAACAGGTTTATTGTTATTATTAAAGAAAAAAAACATAGAATCTGATCTTTCTGACTTAAATGAGATTGTTTCAATTCTAATGTTTCTCGTAACAATTATTGGGCATTTATTTATTTGCGTTTTAGCAAAAATTAGAAGAGTTCAATTAGAACATTTTGGTATAATAAATAATATTAGAAAATATTTTTATGAAGATAGTTTTGACTTTTGGAATGCGTCACAACTCTCTATAAAAACATTACCAAAACCTGTTTTTTTTTCGGGAACTTATTTTTGGCTTCTAATAATCCAAATTCTAAATGTTGCCATTTTATTTCTTGGAATAATATTGATTCAAGATAATTTATCTAATATGTTGTCATGTAAGGGTTGTATAACCTTAACCATAACAGCACTTTTAAGTTTTTCATTCCAAAATATCATATACTTTTATTTTGCGAAGCCTCCAATTCAAGAAATTTATTCTACAACATCTCCCTTACTAAAAAGATTAACTATGAATAACCAATCCCAAATAAAATACCCAAACTGTGGTACATATTAAGGAAAGGAAACAGTAGAATTACTATAATAAAAGCTAAATGAGTACAGAACTAAATCAACCAAATAATTTTTTGCTATACACCTCCGAACAAGGAGGGGTAAAAGTAGATGTATTACTAAAAGATGAAACCATTTGGCTTACCATCAATCAAATGGCAGAGCTTTTTGATATTGACAAAAGTGGTATTTCTCGTCATATTAAAAATATTTTTGAAACAGATGAACTTGAAAGAATTTCAGTTGTTGCAAAATTTGCAACAACTGCCACAGACGGTAAAATCTACCAAGTAGATTATTATAATATAGATATGATTATATCTGTAGGCTATCGTGTAAATTCAATTCGTGGCACACATTTTAGAATCTGGGCAACCAAGCAATTAAAAGAATTAATTATTAAAGGCTTTGTGTTGAATAATGAAAAACTAAAAAACCCTGATAATGCTTTTGGGAAAGACTACTTTGATGAATTACTGGAACAAATTAGAGATATTCGTTCTAGTGAAAAACGTTTTTATAGAAAAATTACCGATATCTATGCTTTAGCTGTTGATTACAATCCAAACACAAAAGAAACCACAGATTTTTTTAAAATTGTACAGAACAAATTATTGTTTGCAGCTTCAGGAAATACTGCCGGTGAAATTATTAATTCAAGAAGTAATGCTTCTAAAGATAATATGGGGCTCACTTCATGGAAAGGAAGTAAAGTTAGGAAAGCAGATGTTACTATTTCTAAAAATTATTTAATTTAAAAAGGATGAGGAAACCTATTTAACCAATTTTCTTATTTTAAATTCCCCAATTCCCATCGGAATTATCTCGATTTCGTCTCCATCTTTTATATCATGAGCTTTTGCTAGCTGACTAGGTAAAGTCAATACCAAGCTGCTACCCACGACACGGGCTTTTCTAGTTAGAGGCATCTCCCATCACCACAAAGATCGTATGTATGTCTAGATATATATATTTTTTGGTTTTTTTCAATATATCTTAATGTATCTATATTCCATTATGTTATTTGAATTATCTAGTATATTCTAACCAAAAAGTTATGAATAAAAACATAATACCTTGAATTGAGTTGAGGCTTTATGAAAATATTTGTTGATACTGCAGACCTAGACGAAATTAGAGAACTTGCATCATGGG
>JAGLSB010000818.1 GCA_023135955.1 Bacteroidales bacterium
AATCAAAATAATTTGCTAATTTCAAGTTTTAATTGAGCTTAACATGTTTGCGCTGTTATCTTGGCGCATCCAAAACCAATAAAAGGCTTAAAAAGTATCATAGTAGGACATTTGGTTTTATACTATGTGAAATATTCCTACCAAAAATAGTAATGTGTCTTGATCTTTCGAAAAGAGAAAAAGTAATATAGTAGAACAAAATGACAAAGAAATATGTTAATAATAAACCTGTAAGTTGATTTTATGAAAATAGTTCCTATATTTGGAAAATATTTATTTGCTTTTCAATTTGCTGGAGAACCAGAAGATGAATTTAAAAGGCTCTTTAATTTATGGGCTGACCCTGAATATCTGGAAGAATTCTTTGAAGAGAACATAGCGGATATTACAAATGGTTATTATGGCACATTTTCTATCGAAGGTGCAATTCTCGAAACATATGAATATGCAGAATATCTTGAAAAAGAATTAATGGATCTTGCTGAGAAAAGTGAATCAGACCAATTAAGAGGCTTGGAGCAAATTTTCAAACCTTTAAATAACACACAAACTTTAATACTCAATTTAAACAAAAGCAAAGCACGAAATCAGTGGCTCCGTCTATACGCGTTGAGAGTAGAAAAAGATGTTTACATCTTAACTGGTGGAGCTATTAAGTTAACCCTAAGTATCCAAGAACGAAAACATACCATGGATGAATTAGCAAAAATCGAACAATGTAGAAGATATCTTCTGGGAGAAGGAATTGTTGATTTAGAAGGTGTAATTGAAGAAATTGAAAGATAAAAACCTATGTCAAAAGCATTAGAGAAAATTAAACAGATTGCATCCAGAGATTCATCAGGTTGGATCGAAGATGCTAAGGCTAGACAGGCTAATAGTGCCTGGACTAAGCGCTCATTCAAAATTGCTGTGCGCATCTTACGCGAAATACGTACACAAAAGCCAACCAATGGAATGACCCAAAAGAAATTGGCAGAAAAAATGGGCGTTACACCTCAGTACATAAATAAAGTAGTGAAAGGTAAGGAAAATCTAACGCTAGAAACTATTGCAAAGATTGAGGACGTATTGGGAATTTCGTTAATAGAGGTGTCAAGTGTTATGACTTCTCAAGCGTATGTGATAACAAAGGCTAATAGCTTTAGTACGGTTAACCGAAATTGGGCTATACAGATTTCTAATGAAAAGGTGGACTATACTCCAAACCAATATATTGGACAGACTTTAGATTATGGAAAAACGGGATAACCAAGTAAGTTTTGCTCTTACAAGAATCACAACCGAACAATTTGCAACTATCGAAAGCAACTATTGCGATAAGGATGATATAAAACTGCAATCGAGTTTTCGTTTTGCAGCCGATAATAAAAAGAGACTTGTAGGAGTATTTACTAACTTCACCTTTGAAGTTGAACAAAAAACATTCATGATTATTGAGGCAGGATGTCATTTTATGATTAAACCTGAATCTTGGGATGAGCTAATAAATTCAGATGGCAGTATTCTCAAAATCCCGAAAGGCATAGTTCAACACTTGGCGATGATTACAGTTGGTACTACTCGCGGCATCTTACATGCCAAGACTGAAAACACTCCCTTTAACCAATATTACATTCCTACTATTAATGTGGCTGAAATGATTAAGCAAGATAGTGTGTTTGAATTCAAAAATGATAAGGAAAAATTGTCTTAATCATTCGCATCAAT
>JAGLSB010000819.1 GCA_023135955.1 Bacteroidales bacterium
CATCTTTTTGGTTTACATCAACATTAGCTGTTAAATCTCCTGAGGCAACAAGCTTTGCAAAGGCTACACCTTTATTAATAGGTATAATAAGTCCGCGTGAGATGATAAAAGCAAATAAAACTGAAATAATAGCAACAATTACGCTTATTATAATTATCATACTTTTCGTTTTGTTGGCAGATTGAAGCATCACTTCATCTGTCATTATATAATTTTCTGATTCGGCAACTATATCATCCAATAATCCACCAACCCCTTCTAAATGTACACTTGTTTCAGTATTGAAAATCTCATTAGCTTGATCCATTCCGTCCAATTGATAATCACTCCATTCAATCATCTCATCCAGTATACCTAAAACTATTTCTCCTTTTGCGGATGTGTAAGAACGATAATATTCTACAGCTCTGGTATTTGCACCTTGTCTTATATGATTCTCAAGAATAGACACACTTTCATGAAGTTCCCTATGAGGTTGACTTATCCTATCAAGCATTTGGGCAAAATCAGGGTTTCTCGTGATAAAGTCTTTCATTTCCTGAGAATTTAACCAAGATCCCAATCCACAATTTTCAGGATCTTTTTCAACAGCAATAGTTCTGCTTCTTTCAACGGCTACGCCAGTAAGAACCTTTTCAAGCCAAATAAGGTGAGCAACCTTAACTCCACGCAATACAGTCCCAATCTCTCGGTCTCCTTGTATGAAAACATCGGAAATTGAAATTGCAGACTGGTGAAGCTTATTATGTGGTTCTTCGATGGCATCGAGTAAGGTTTTTAGCTCAGGAGCTAAATTTTCTGCATGTTGCCTTCCTTCTCCATAATACCACAAACCGAAACCACACTTATGTGGATCAGTTTCAACATTAAGCTCTGTTACATTTACATCAGTTAATAATGCATTGACATCTCCGGCCCAGTTTAAATGATCAACCAGACGTTGTGTCATACTAGTTCGTAATTTATTACCCTCTATTACTTCAGAGGCATTTCCTGTAATTCCACCAATACCAACGATTGACCAAAGTGCAACTACAACTAATAAAACGATAATTGCACCAAATCCAATCGTAAATTTAGTACCTAATTTAAAATCTTTCCATTTCATGATAATCTCCTTTTTTTATTTAATAATATTTTCTCCTATTATAATTTAAAACAGTTATTCGGTATATGCAATAATATTGAAGATGCTATTCATTTTTAATAATTTCCATATCACTCGGAAAATGAATTTTTTCATTCATTATTTCATTTATTGCTATTTCAATTCCATTCATTATGTTTTTCTTGAAAACACAGCCCTTAAATCCATTCTCAATAAGCTCCAGTAAATATGCCTTATCCTGATAATCTGTAATTGCAATAATTTTTAAATAATTATAATGCTCTAACACTTTTTTGGCAGCTGCAATACCGCTTAATTTTGGCATTTCTATATCCATTAAAATAATATCAGCATTATAAATATTATTTAATGTCAGAAATTCTTCTCCGTCTGCGGCATTACCAATTACCTCATAACCCAATGTTATTGTTAAATGAAATTCCAAACTTCGCCTAAAGGTTTCGTTATCGTCAACAATTATTATTCGAGGTTTGAAAGCTGTCATTCTATGTTAAATATTATTATGCAATATTATCCGGAACAGATATCATACAAAAGATGTATTTGCACTAAAATATACAGTAAAAACTACCCTTTTTAATTAGTAGAATTCTACTAGTTTTATATCAGGAATGTTGAAATTGCAATTTTTAGTAAGTTCCGCCGGGGATATATTTGTGGGGGTATTTGTAGTAGGGACGCAAGATTTTGCGTCCCTACTACAAATATATTATTATAATCCAACCTCGCCGGGGTTGCAGAAATTAATCATATATCTTTAATATATTATGCTTAATTGCAAACATAAGAAGGCTTGCAGTATTTTTTGTATTTGTTTTTGAAAGTAAGTTCGAACGATGGTTATTAACAGTTGAAGGGCTGATAAAGAGTCTTTCACCAATTTCTATATTGGAATATCCTTTGCTAATAAGTATTAATACTTCGTTTTCCCTCTTGCTGAGTTTTATACCAAATTCATTTGCGGATTCATTATTTAGATTCGAATCCATAAAGACTACTTTTTGAAGTAATTCATGAGAAAAGAAATTCCGACCACTATTTACAGTTTTTATTGCTTCTTCCAGTTCATTAATTCCTGACTTTTTTAAAACAAAACCTAAAACACCAGACTTTATCATATCGGAATAATAAACTTCATCACCATAACTTGAGAGTACAATAATTTTTAAGTATGGAAATCTAGCTATTGCAAGTGCCGATGCTTCAATTCCATTCATCTCAGGCATTTCAATATCCATAAGAACTATATCTGGTAAAATAATATCAAGTTCTTTTAAAAATAATGTACCATTTTCAGTTTCAGATATCACTTCTAATTCACTGTTATGATTTAAAATAAATTTTAAGCCCTCTCTGAATAATTCATGATCATCAACAATTGCTATTTTTATTTTCTCAGTCATAAATCCTCATATATTTAAAAACAAAATAAACTGGATATATTAAAACACGTCTCAAAAAAGAAATAGTACTCATTTTCATTCAAAGTTATAAAGTAAAACTTTTCTCCTGAAAATTTTATTGCTTATATTTCTAAATACTTTGCGGTAATGCCAGTGAATCATTATAGTTCTTATATGGCTTCGCTTTTTACAAAG
>JAGLSB010000082.1 GCA_023135955.1 Bacteroidales bacterium
GGGAAATTTCTTAACACCCCACCTCCGAGGTTCAATAATACTCCTAATTCAATCTTTACAATAAAAAATGCGATTTACTAAAAAGCAAATCGCATTATTATTAACTATACACTCTAAATTAAGCGTTTAACCTACAATCAAATTACTATTCAATTATATATGCTAAACCAAGCATTACATGCACCGAATGTGATTTAAAATCGGCTTTACCATAATAATTGTTTAGGTCGGTAAGTCCAATCCGGTAGCGAACATCGAATGTTAGAGCTAAAGGATCAATATCAAATATACCCCCTAAACCTACGATTCCGGTATAGGCTGATTCTGCCACACGTTCAGTTATATCAAAATTACTTACAGTAGTCTGATCAATAATCATTTCGTATTCCTGAATGGCATTTGCATTAAGTATATAAGTGAATGAAGATCCGCCATATAAGGAAGCCGAAACACCTGCCTTAAGATGAAGATTCAATTTGATCAACATTGGAACATCAATTGCTGTAAAAGAAATATTAGTGCTTTTATAATATTGATTGAACAAATAATTATTTAAGATTTCTGCCTCATCAAAAATTAGTGCTTCTTCTATTTCTTCAGCTCCATATGTAAGATAATTTGTTTCTAAAGCAAGACTGAGTGGAAATGAACCAGGTATAAACTCGAAATATAAGCCAGAGCTGGAGCCTGATTTCAGCTCGTAGTAAGTTGTATTTGTTGCTATAGATCCATAATTAATTCCTCCTTTTGCACCAATTAGTAATCTTTGAGCATGGGTTTTGCCAATACATAATGTTAAAATGATTGCAATCAGTGGTAATATTTTCAATACCTTTTTTTTCATCATTTTCATTTTAAATTATAATTAAAGCTTCAGGGAAATCCCCTGAAGCTTTACATATGAGTTTATTGTATAATATTTATCTTACGAAGAATTATTTCTTCATCCTGATAAATCTTTAAGATGTAGGTTCCTATTCTAAGAGTTGAAAGATCGATCTGAGTTCTACTACTTTCAATTTCACCTATTTCAAGAACTTTTTCGCCAATAATATTATAAACATATAACATGCTTCCTTCAGCATTAGTAATATTTATAAAGTTACTTGTTGGATTCGGATAAATCTTAATATCTCTTGAGACATTTTCGACACCAACAGCAAGTGATTCAGATACTTCGATATTAAGTGTACTTACAACAGTATGAAGTACATCACTTACATTAATTTCAAATGAATAAGTTTCCTTCTCTAAAGGAGTTCCTGTAAACACAGCACTTCCTTCATCATTTGAAAGATTTAACCATCCCGGCAATTCTTCAACATTAAAGTTGATCTTGTCACCATCAAAATCAATAGCATCTAAAGTAAACTCAAAAGGATTATTTACTGTTGCCTTAACACTATTTAATACTGCTACTAAAGGAGCCGATGTAGTATAAATAACATCAATAGTAAATGTTTGTAATACTTCGGCTTGACCATCGGCAGCAATTATAGTAACTGGGTTCAATCCGAGAGCATCTAACATTGGCATGCCACGTAGCAGAGCCGTACCATCACCCTGGTTAGTCAATAGTAACCATTCAGGCATATCGGTATTAAACATTATGTTATCGCTATCTATATCGGTAACTTCAATGGTATAGCTAAAGAGGTATCCAGCCTCCACTTGAACATCAAC
Source organism: Bacteroidales bacterium (assembly GCA_023135955.1). Taxonomy (GTDB): domain Bacteria; phylum Bacteroidota; class Bacteroidia; order Bacteroidales; genus JAGLSB01. Next base: position 1,684 of record JAGLSB010000082.1, read on the forward strand.
TTGACTTGATGTAAATGTTGGTGCATCGTTTACCGGAGTAATCAAAATGGTAAATGTTTGTGAATCGGACAGACCTAGATTATCAGTAACAATAAGTGTTATCTCATCTGGCCCCACATCTGTATTAGTTGGTGCACCGGTAAGAACAGCCGTTCCATCTCCATTATCGGTTAATGTCAGCCATGCCGGAAGAGTAGAGCTTGTTATTGCAAGTATGTCGTCATTATTTTCATCGGAAGCTACAACATTATACAAATATGCAACATCTTCATTTGCAACTATAGACCCAAATGTAATAAACATCGGCGCAACATTCGCTTTTACAAAAATTTCAAATGCCTGTTGTGAAGTCATTCCAAATTCGTCTGTTACATTTAATTTAACCCTATGCTCACCTACATTAGCTACTCCTGGAGTTCCTGTAAGTAGAATTTCATCACCATTAGCTGAAACCGTCGCAGTTAACCAGCTTGGTAACAATTCAGCACTTACTGTCACATCATCGCCAATTACATCTGAACCGATTGCGTTATAAGAGTATGCAACACCTTCATTCGCTAGCACAACCGGAGCTGTAGTAAATATTGGTGCAGGACTTTCCTGAACATCAATGGTAAACAACTCTCTAACAGTATCTCGATCGTCATATACAGCTAGTTGAATAAGGTTTGAACCAATATCATCTCCGCCTGGAGTACCTGAGAAAACAGCTCTGTTTCCATCATCAATATTTAGGAATGTAAGCCAATCGGGGGCTAGCTCCATGGCAAATGTGAGTGAATCGGAATTAGTATCCTTTGCAGATACGTTGAATGCAAAGGCATCTCCAACTGTAGCATCCTGATTTGTAATAGATGGTAGAAATGATGGAGCATCATTACCAACACTCATACGAAGCATTAAGTTACCAGTATCCTCAGTATCAACAGCTATATTTCCAGGTAATCCGCGATAATAGAAACCATCAGCATCGCTATCAACTCCTAATTTCATGACTCCAACACTAACTTCGGTTTTAACCATCAGATAATATGTTCCGGGTTGGATTTTAAAATCATCAATATTAAAAGTTTCCCAGCCAGTTCCAAAGTCAAATCCTGCTCTGTATGATGGAGAATTGTAAATAACCTCACCATTCTTTACCAGTGTAAAGCTTAAGTATTCACTTCCATGACTATAAGTATTCACATACAATTTAAACCAACGCAAGTTATCTTCTTTAAAGATGTCAAATTTCAAACCGACAAATTCCCCTTCTTCGCAAAGCAAGGTATGATTATAAGAATTATTGTCAACTGCATATTCATTGTCGGTATAGGTAATTGAAAAGTTATCAGCATCAGAAGGATAACTAAAGTCTTCGTTATTGTATTTTGAAGTAAATGAAAAAACATGAGTGTTGCTAACATTATCAGAGTTTACCATAGGAGTAAACAGTGTTCCGAGAGTTACACTTGTTGTATCCTCTCCGTTTAGATTAAATGTTGTGTTTTCAAAATACACAGTTTCTGTGTTCTTATCAACAACCATTGCTTCAAGCACTCCGCCTGTAATATCATGACGATCGAGATTAGTAATTTTCGCCATCATGGAAACATCCTGAGCCTGGAAGTATGGAATCATCCTGAAACTTGTAGTATTTTGAGGCATTGTTTCAAGCTCAACAGCCGGTACAATTAAGTTAACATCAACGTAATCAAGTCTGAAATCAGCTCCAGCAGCATTGTTTGAACTATCTGATTCATATTTAAATGCTAACCAAATAGTTTGTCCTTCATATGAACTAATATCAATGCGACTCATAAAATATTCATTCTGGCTTAAATTATAAGATCCATTTGAATATGCAGGCCAATCATCGGAACTGATATATATATCATCATCATCGTCGGTAGTGCCTTTATCGTCAGAGATTGTTGTTGCCAACATAATATCAGCATCGTCTTCTTTCCAAATTGGGTCACTCCAGGTGGCTCCTCCATCATCAGTAATAAGCAAGGAAATATCACCTGCATTGTATCCATCATTAAGGTTACCCATATCAGGACCAACAAAAAACTTCCAATCAATTCGATATACAAACTCAAGATGAACAGAACTATCAGTACCTACATCTAATGCAGGAATATCAATTCCCGGACTAATTAACCATTCTTCCTGGACAACAGAGTTTTCACCCAGCATAGTTGCTATATAATTATCACCTTTAAACTCATCATCAGCATATGAATCGTACTCAAATGTATGATCCCATGTTGATGTAGAGCCATAACCTGCAGCATCCGATATTGTAGTCCATCCCACGTTATTTGACCAGGGTAATCCATTTACATTAAAGTTCTCTTCAAAATCGAGTGCATAAGGATCAAAAATATCGAAACTAAATGTTTGAGTTACTGAATCACCTTCGGGATCCCCAACTTTCATATCGAATTCATAAGAACCAGATTCGGTTGGTGTTCCTGTAAAAGTAAATGTATTGTCACCATTATCAGTAATTGTTAACCAGCTTGCCTGTAACCATGTTTCATCCGGATCAATTCTTCTTGAACCGACAAGATCTTCATCGTCATCCCCTACAGAAACAACATAACTAAATTGCTGTCCTTCTGTTAATTGATGGTCGTAATCGGTTCCTCCAACAAATGCCGGGTTACGGTTTGACCTCATATACATGCGGATCATAGGCCAACCTTCATCTTCAACTTTTGTAAATGCATCTACATTCCCACGATAATAGAAGCCATCGTTTTGAGTATCCTGTTTTAAGTCAATATTAGTAGATGTTAGTTGGTTTACCATAATGATATAAAAGCCTGCTTCTAAAAGTATATCGTCAAAATTACCGGTAAAATTAGTGGCTGTAACTTCTGTGCCGGAAGAAAAAATTAACTCTCCACTTGTAGCATCAGATCCAGAGACTTTAATAATATCATAACTAAAATTAACACCTGTTGTATTAAAATATAAATAAACTCGATCAAGCAGCTCTGGATTAGTAAGTTCATAAAGCACACCAATACCTGGCGTTGACAGATCTCCATTTAAATATGTTGTTAAAGAAGTAGTGTTATCTCTTGTAAAATTAAAATCACTCAAATACATAAAATCAGTATTTGACCAAGTATTAGAAGCTCTCTCTCTTGCACTATAAGTGTAATATGTATCGTCCTCAACAGGAAATTCTGCAACCATATTACTGAAAGAATATTCAATAACATTACTGGTAGAGAAATCAGTATTTTTCATAACAACAAAACCAGCTAAACTACTTTCCAAGTAAAGTTCAACTCTTGCATTAGCTTCGTCAAATGTGCTATCAGTATTTTTAGTAACCGTTGCTATAAAATCCATGCTCATGTCCTTGGCAAACAACCATGGAATATAAGAATAGTCCTCTGTCATTCTAATGTCTACTTCATATTCATCAATGCTTTCATATCGTATTTCGAGGTTATCCAAATAAAACTCATCAGCATTGACACCCGTATAAGTTATACGTAACATGATACTATCAGGTTGATGCCCTGCAATATCAGTTAAGTCAATTTCTGTTTTATTCCATCCTTCTGCATATGAAGAATAAGTAGACCAATCAAAATCTCCATAGGGACCACTAATAGTAGTTTCTTCCAGTCTGGCCTGATCATCTTCCGACCAAATTTCCGTCCATGTTGCTAGCCATGAGGATCCATTGTGAAACCTGGCTTCAATAGTAATTGCAGCGTCTGGGTCTAGTTCCGGATCGGTTCCTCCTCCAAGATTATCCTGATCGCTCCACCAATCGAAATTCAAATAATAAGCAGTAGCTACCCCTGCAATGTCATTTTCACGAGGCAACTCAATGTTTACTGAAATAACTTCATCTTGCATATTATCTATATTGGTATCATCATTCATATAAAGGACATTGGTCTTTGATGTTCCATTATCACCATTAACTGTTGCTGCAAACACACGCCAATGAACATTAGTTGTGGCTGAAGCTCCAGTAGTATCCCAGGTAGCCCCGCTACCATCTGTGTAGTCAACTAGACTTTGTCCAATAAGCTCAGTAAAATCCTGAAGATAAAAGCTTGTCCCTGTTTGAGCTATTACAGCTCCAAGGAAGCTCATTTGTATCAGTAATAAAAGAAATAGCTTTCTCATAATATATGTTTTTTGTTATTTACTTGTTTATAACCAGTTATATTATTAAACAGTTGTAATTAGTCAGTAATTTCACGTATTCCTGTTCCCATATAAATATCCTTTACGTAATTCTTATTAGGAATTACCATGAAGTCATCATCGCTGTCGGGCATTATTGCAAAGCCATGCCCCGATGTTGGATAATTAGAAGATGTATAGCCACTTCCCTGGTTAAGCATGATTACGTCAACAATCTGACCGTTATCAATAACAAGTTTAGCTTCGGCACCTTGTCCCACACCAGTAATTTGCGGATAAAATGTAACAGTAGGCTCAAGTACATAACCACTACCTCGTGTTAGGTAATTAATTCCACTACTACTAAAAATAACACCTGTGATTCTTCCCAGATCGTTGACCTGACACATGCCTACTGCTCTTTCAATATAGTTTTCTACAACTAAATTAATATTTGGAGCATTGATATAACCTGAGCCTGGATTTGTAATGTCAATACTGGCAACACGTCCATTGTCCATTATTGCAACAGCCTCTGCACCTGAACCTCCTGTATTATCATTATCAAATTCAACCCGAGGTGCCACAGTATATCCTGCACCTGGATTAGTAAGTTCAATGCGTTCAATAATACCAGCATTTTCGTACACTCTACCTGTCAAATTAAGATTTGCACCTCCGGTCATATGAGTAAAAATAGATATGCTATATGAACTATAGGGATAACCTTGACCGCCATCATTAATGGTAAAACCAGTAATTTCTCCATTTAATATACTTGCAGAAATATCGGCAGCTAAGTCTGGTGTTGAACCGTTAATTACAATATTAGGTGAAGCAGTATAGCCATTTCCTCCATCGGTTAATTCAATCATATCCACTTTACCATTCCCCAGCACTTCGTTTGCAGTTGCAGGTGTTCCGTTTTCAGGAACCCCAATTGAAACTGTTACATCAGTAGTATTAAAATAACCTTCACCAGGAGTTATAATTTGAATATCCGAAATCTCGTAGCGTAACTCTGCTGTAGCAGCTGCACCAGCACCTTCCCCACAAGTTGAAACAAAGGATACGGTAGGAATAGCTTCATAACCCGATCCGCTGTTGGAAAATGAAATTCCTTCTACACTCATATTTGGACGAACTGTGATTTGATTTGATGCTTCGGTATAATTTGTACCACCAATATTTACAGTCGGCTCGTTATCATAATCGTCATCATCAGCATCTCTATAATATACATTGTATCCACTGCCGGGATTAGTTAAAACAATACTCTCAAGATCATATCCCAGAACTGCTTCTGCAGTAGCTTGAGTACCACCAGCATCAGGGGCTGAAATTTCGATAGTGGGCAGAGAAGTATAATCCTGTCCGTTCTCCACAACATAAAGAGCACTGATGCTTCCACCGGAAACTGTAGCATAAGCTTCGGCACCAAAGCCTCCTCCATCAACAATATTTACTGTTGGAGCGATTGTGTAACCTGCACCGGGATTATTGATAGATAAACTCATCACTTGTCCACCAGTTTCTAACAGAGCGATGGCTGTAGCACCACTTCCATATCCACTATTGGGGGTTATTACAACATCGGGAGTTGTTAAATATGGCACACCGGCAAAATTATCGTTTACCAATATTGAATGAAGTGGATGATAATCAGACATATTAATATTAAAAGTGGCAACATTTGTTCCCGTTTCAGGTGAAGATGCTAATGCCTGAGGAGGGCAGATGTATCCTGAACCACCATCATTAAGTTCTGTATCAAACACATAGCCCGACAATTCAGCTTGTCCGGAGGCCCCGGATCCTG
>JAGLSB010000820.1 GCA_023135955.1 Bacteroidales bacterium
TAACAGATTTATTAGTCTAACCGGTTACTGAGCGGAGCCGAAGTAAGCAACTAACAGTTCTCTATTTTTAGTACTTTTATAAAAAAAATGATTTTGTAAAGAGAACAAAAAATGCTTAAGGGGACACAATTATTATTCCTGCTATTATTTATTCTTCCTGCTGCTTTTTCTACCGGACTTGAAGATATCAGATTCAAGCATATAACTGTAGAAGAAGGCTTAAATAACAGTATCGTATATCATATTTTTCAGGATAAAGAAGGAATCATGTGGTTTGGCCTGCATGATGGTATAGATAAATATGATGCTTATGATTTTAAGCATTATGACCTGAATGATAAGCTTCCTGTAGGGAAAGGGGGGCATAGACCTGTGAATTCTGTTTTCCAGCTCAGTCCTGAGAAGTTCTGGATTGGTTCTGGTGCTAATCTTTATGAATATAATCTTGAAAAAGATGAGTTTGATTTAAGGATAGAGGGTTTTCCGGGCTCCCAAATAGTGAATCAGATTAGTGCTATATATATTACACAGGATGATTTATGCATTTTAGGAACCAATGTAGGTGTTTTTTTGTACGACATTAAAACAGGTGAATTAAAGCAAATCCCCGAATTTAATTTAACAGTGTTGTCTCTTCATTATCAGGATGGAGTTTTGTGGATAGGTACTTTATCCGGAATAAAATTTCTTAATACCAGTACTTTTGAATTTATAGAGCCCTATCCCGATCTTCAGGATGAATTAATTGATATACATGCTCTTACGTTCTATTATGATAATAGTAAGAATCTTACACTCATAGGAACAAGGCGTAAAGGTTTATTTTCTTTTGATGGAGGAAATCCTAAACTAAAATTAATTAAAAGTGGGAGAAAGAATTTTCGAAATATTAAAGTAATTCGAAAGTATGGTAGCAATTATCTAATAGGTACAGATGGTTCAGGAATGATTATCCTTGATAAGGAATATAGTTTTTTAAAACACTACAAACACAATGTTGATGATGTTTATTCCTTAAGTAATAATGGTGTATATGATATACATATTGATGAACAGAAGCGTATATGGATCAGTACTTACGGTGGTGGAATTAATATATATGATCCGAACAAAAAACCATTTCAGGTATTCCAGCACATCCCTAATAGAAAGAACAGTCTGGCAAATAATGTTTCGCGAAGCATACATGAAGTGGGTGATGATATATGGTTCGGGACAGCGTCTGGAATAAGTATATTAAAAGCGAACGGAAAGTGGGAACAAATTCTGCAAAATTCAGAGTCGGGAGAGTCAAATATTATTTTAAGTCTTTGCAAAGATTCATATGGACGAATTTGGGCAGGTAGTTTTTCACAGGGTATTTTTATTCTTAATAAAAAGGGGGAGGTAATCAGAAATCTGAGAAGCAATTCACAAGACGATCCGAATATCTTAACAGATTATATATATGTGATCTATGAGGATAGTGAAAAGAATATTTGGATAGGGGGAATCAGAGGGGATTTAATGAGATACAACCAGTTAGATGGTAGTATTCAGTCTTTTGCAGGTGTTCAAAATGTAAATAGTATTGTAGAAACTAAAAATAGTGAAATTCTTATAGGAACATTAAATGGTATTTTTCATATTGAAAAAAATGCTAATAAATCAGATTATTCAATCTCCATTACTGAAGATTCCTTACTGACCAATCTCGATATCAGAGTATTTTCAATATTTGAATCAGCTAAAGATGAATTTTGGATTGGGACAGAGGGTTCAGGGTTAATAAATTATAACCGGAAAACAAATTCTTTAAAGATTTATACCATTGCTGACGGTTTATCTTCAAATATTGTATATGGAATTTTAGCTGACTCAAAATCAAACTTATGGCTGAGTACATCCTCTGGCTTGTCCAGCTTTCATATCGCTGATTCCAGCTTTCATAATTATTCTTCTGCAGATGGACTTTCTGGTAAAGATTTTAATTATGGTGCTTATTTGAAAAGCTCAGAAGGGATCTTCTATTTTGGAGGAGCTAATGGAATTACATTTTTCGATCCACTGAAAATATCTGATAATAATGTTATACCAAATGTAGTATTAACCAAATTTTCTGTTTATGAAAAGGATGTTTCTAATCATGACAATTCTTTCACAGGAATAAATATAAATGAATTGGACCAGATTGAGTTGAAGCATAATCAAGGCTCATTTATGATTGATTTTGCAGCATTAAATTTTACAAGTTCTGAAAAAAATCTATACCGGTGGAAATTTGAAGGATTAAATGAAAATAAAGCACAATGGAATGAGGCTTCAACAGAAAGACGTGCAATATTTACATATTTACCTCCAGGAAATTATAATTTTCATGTTCAGGCTTCAAATAATGATAGATTGTGGAATAGAACAGGGAAGCAATTGAATATTTTTATTAAACCCCCGGTTTGGGGTACCTGGTTCGCGAAAATATTTTATGCAGTTCTTACTGGTTTGTTTTTTATTGGCTTATACCGTTATCTTATAACTTTAGCTAAAGAAAAACAGGCCAATGAAAAGATACGTTTTTTCATAAATATCGCTCATGATATTCGTACACCTCTTGCTTTAATAAAAGGACCCTTGTCGAAACTTTTAAGATCAGATCAATTAAGTGGGAGCGAAAAGAATGAAATTGAATTGGCATCCAGAAATTCTGAAAGACTGAATAATCTTGTTAATCAATTACTCGATTTTCAGAAAGCAACCCTTAATAAGTTTCCTTTACAAGTGGCAGAATATGATATTATTACACTTATAAATGATATCCTGAATAATTTTCAGCCTCTTATGGATAAAAAGTTTTTAAATGCCAAACTTGATTATGATAAAGATGAGTTTTTAATCTATATGGATAAAGTTTTAATTGAAAAAATATTATATAACCTCATATCAAATGCCATAAAATATTCATTTGACGGAGGAAATATCAATATTATAATTGAATCTAATATTTCCAGGGTTAAATTATCAGTTAGTGATACTGGAATAGGAATACCCTCCAAGCAGCAAAAAGAAATATTTAAAAGGTATTTCAGGGCCGACAATGCAATTAATTCTACCGAGACTGGTAGTGGAGTAGGTTTAATGCTGACAAAAAAGTTAATCGAAATTCATAAAGGTTCTATTGTAGTCAATAGTGTAGAAAACAAGGGAACTAATTTTATTATTGAATTCCCAGTACAAAAGGAATTCTATAGTGAATCTGATTTTAAGGTTGAAGAAGAAGTTCAGGAAATAGAAACTAAAGACAATACTGAAGGATCTCATCTTTTCTTTGAAAATAAATATACAATTCTGATTGCTGAAGATAATACAGAAATGAGGAAATATTTGAAAGACGAACTACAGTCAGCTTTTAATATAATTCTTGCTCCAAATGGAAAAGATGCAATAGATAAGACTATTAAAATGGATGTTGATTTGATTATTTCGGATATCATGATGCCTGTCATGGATGGATGGGAATTATGCAAAAATGTAAAGAACAGTATAAATACAAGTCATATTCCAATAATACTTCTTACTGCCCTTGATTCAGATCAATATAAAATTGAAAGCATGCAATATGGTGCTGATGATTATATAGATAAACCATTTGATATATTGTATTTGAAATCAAGAATTCATAACATTCTTAAATCAAGGGAAGCATTGCAGGAAAGGATTATCATGATGTCGGATAATCAATTGCTGGACGAATTTGAAAATAAACCTGATCAGCAATTAATGATTGATATTAATAAGATTGTTAGCGATAGGATAAGCAGGGAGGATTTTAGTGTTGAAGAGCTTTGTCGTATTATTGGTATGAGCAGGCCCGTTCTCTATCGTAAATTAAAATCTTATACAGGACAGTCACCTCAGGAATATTTAAGTTCTATAAGATTAAATAAGGCTGAGATTCTATTAAGGAAAGGTGATATGAGTATAAAGGAAATAGCGTATGAAACAGGCTTTTCCGATCCAAAATACTTTAGTAAATGTTTTAGGAAAGTTTATGGTGTCAATCCGTCAAATTATCTGAAAAGTAAATCAGATTGATGATGGAATAGACATTTTCACTATTTAAATCAATTTTCAGATCGCGAGTACGTTCCCGGAAATTGTGTTTCACTGAGCAAGCACCATTCTACCCTTCGGCTAGCTCAGGGATCGCAGGCTCAAGGCAGCGCCTTCGAGTGTTCGAAACCTTTGAAAATAGTCATCGGAATACAAGACTTGGGTCTCCTCCAGCAAAAGTTATTGTCATTTTCATAATTACTTCATCCATCTCAATCCTGAATCTTCTAACTGCAGTCTTATATCCAATATTGTTTAGCTTCTTATATACTAAAATTAGCATTGCCAGGATGAGTGTTATATATAGTACTATTTTAATCCCGTTCTTATTTGTTGAAAGAAAGTGAGAGAAATTTAGTTCCTGTTTTATAAAACGAAAAAACACTTCAATATCCCACCTTTTTTTATAAATATCTATTATCTCATCAATCTGAAGGTCATCACAGTTAGTTAAAATAAGTATTTTCTCCTTTTTCTTATCTATCTGCCTGGTTATTATTAATCTTAGAGGGTTTGATTTTCCTCCTTTTCTTTTAAATAGATATACGTTCTGATCGCTTAATATTTTCAGATTTTTATGATTACTCACTGTTAATTCATTTGATGAGATTATTTCAAAGGTGCAATTTTGATTTACTCTGGTAACAAAGCTAATTCCATGGTTATCCATGTCTTTGAAAGCATCTCGCTTATTTACACCTCTATCAAATACAAAGATATTATCTTGGTTATCTACTTTTGAGATAACAGCCGGTATAGTAATATTCTCATTATGCTCAGCTTGTTCAGTAAACACCTCTACTCCACTAGGAAAAATGTCGGTCATCGCCATGGTATATTTAATCTGCTTCTTTTTGCCATGTTGATTGCTCGTATACATCCCATTTTCAAGTTTATTAGCTGCTTCCGGAAGCTGAGTTTCACATAGCCAGCAACCAGTAACCAGCAACAAGTATTAATCAATAAACCCAACCTGCTTCCATTCAAAGTCGATAGAATCATTTTCCTGAGGAATACCGGGTGTACTTCTTCCTTCAACAATATATTTAGTTAGTAATGACTTTAATTCCTCAACTTTTTCAGTATTTGTTGCCTGAAGATTGTTAGTTTCGCCTGGATCACTTCCCATATTATACAATTGAATTTTTGGAAATGAGTCAATAGTTTTATCATTTTGTCTTGGAAAGCTCCAGCCCTCGGAGCCCGGACCCATTATAAGTTTCCATTCGCCTTTTCTGATTGCAAAACTTCCTTTAATTGAATGGTGTATTGTTGCTTCCCTAAGTGGTTTGTATAAAGTTTTCTGTTCAAAAAGAGGAATTATGCTATAACTGTCTTCCCCTTCATCATCCGATAATGAATATCCGGATATTTCTGCACAAGTAGCCATTAAATCGGTAGTGCAAATAATCTCATTCGAGACAATCCCTTTCGCTATTTTATCAGTCCATTTGGCTAAAAATGGAACCCTGTGTCCACCTTCATAAATATCAGCTTTATGTCCCCGGTAAATGTAACTCGGACGGTGACCTTTGTCTGCCAGAAGTTCAAAATCAGCTTCCGGAGAACAACCATTGTCACTGGTAAAAATAATTAATGTATTGTTTTCTATACCTGCATCCTTCACTTCAGCCAATAGTTGTCCCATAAAACCATCTACCATCATTACAAAATCGCCATAAGGATTTAAATCACTCTTTCCTTGCCACTCCTTTATAGGTAATATTGGTGTATGAGGAGAGGGTAATGCCAAATACAAGAAAAATGGTTTTTCTTCTTTTGATTTTTCCTTAATATATGCCAATGACCGTCTAAAAAAGTTAGGTGTAACATCTTCATGAATAAAATCTTTAGATGTAGGACCTTCGCGCCACCAGCCATATTTTGATGTATTTCCAGTTATAGAATCCGGTATTTCTGTAGCCATTCCATTTTCAACATACACATATGGAGGCATATCCAGAGAGCCGGAGTGACCATAAGCATAATCAAACCCCAGATCATTAGGATTGTTTGTTACCGGTTTTGAGTAATCTATATCATCAAAATCTTTAATCCTCATGTTCTTTCTGTCCGCACTGTCGCTGTTTTTTATTGCCCAGTCCCAACCCAAATGCCACTTACCAATAAATGCTGTATTGTAGCCTTGAGTTTTTAAGATTGATGCAACAGTAGATCTGGTGTTCGGAATCAACGCTGTTGACTTACCATTAAGAACCCCATGCTTAAGACGAGACCTCCAGTTATACCTTCCAGTAAGTATTCCGTATCGGGTTGGCGAACAAACTGCTGAAGAAGTATGAGCATCAGTAAATATCATACCTTCTGAAGCCATTGTATTAAGTTTGGGTGTGCTTATTTTGCATTCGGGATTAAAAGGCTCTAAATCGCCATATCCTAAATCATCGGCTAAAACATAAATTATGTTAGGCATTGGAGGATTTTCCTGCTCGTTTGAGCATCCGCTTATACAAGCAGCAAAACTTAATGAAATGAGAGAGATTTTATTATTCATAATTTTAAATTTTGTCAGTAAATCTTAAAACTTGAAATATTAGGATTACTATTTTCTTGAGTTTTTAAAACTACAATTCTCACCTTACGAGTTGTTATTCTGTCTGTTTTTAAAGAAAAATCGAAGCCAATTTCACATCCATGAAAAAAGCTTATCCATTGGTCATCATCCCAATACTGGAGTTCAAATTCACGAATGCTTGCATTCCTTATTTGTTCTGAAAGTGTAAGCCATGTAAAGCTAACATCTTTTGGGAATTCAAATCCCATATACAGGTCTTTATCACCATTTTTAGGTTCCCACCATATTTTATGTTTTTTACCTTCTGCAAAACTCTCAGCATCACCTCCGAAAACTGCCTCTGCTGATCTATGTTCTTGAGAAAAAGATGAAGCAAATCCTTTTTTACCTTCAATTATTTCTATGGGCAAAGTTTTAATAGGTTCAATTTGCAGTGCATCTCCTTCAATTGTTAACTCTAATATATTATCAGGGGAAAATGATCCTGAATCTATTAATTTAATCCGTAATACACCATTCTCTTGACTGAAGAAAATAGGGTTACCTTCAAGGCTACGACTATCGATAATCTTAAATCCCGGATCTGCTAATTCAAATTCCCTTTTGGAGTTGTTTGCAAAATCTGTAAGTATGTGTAAATAGATTTTATTCTCTTTTCTTGTGGAAACACCCCATGGACCAGGTTTATATGGACCTCCTGTAGTTCCATAAATACTTTCTCCATTGTTGGCTAGCCATTTTCCAATGGAAATATAGTTTTGATATTCCGGAGCAAAGATTGAACCATCTGGGCGTGGTCCTGTATTAAGAGCCAGATTTCCTCCTGCACCTGCGCATTGAAGCAATAACCTCAAATTAGTTTGATAAGATTTAACTTTTTCTCCTCCTGTCCACGACCAGGCAGTTGCCATGGTAGCGCATGTTTCCCATGGACGATCAATCTGGAAATGGCCTATTTCCTGCTCAGGCGTATCGTAATCTCCATTGACATTTATATCTGGCATATTACCTCCCCATCTCTTGTTTATTATTATATCCGGCTGCAATGTTCTTATCATTTTTAATAGTCTAGGAGTATCCCAATCTTTTGATTTTGTACCCAAATGATCAAAAAATATACCGTCTATTTTACCATACTCGGTCAGCAACTGATGTAAATGCTCATACATATAATCTCTGTACCTATCATTATTTTCTGTAAGGCAATCAGGGTGGTGCCAATCAGGCTGTGAATAGTACCAGAATAATTTGATCCCTTGTGCATGACATGCATCTGCCAGTTCCTTTGCTATATCTCTGCCAAAGGGTGTATTAGTGATCTTATAATCTGTATTATGAGCGTCAAACATGCAAAATCCATCATGGTGTTTTGTTGTAAATATGAGATACTTAGCACCTGATTTATTTATCATATTTATCCATTCATCAGCATTAAATTTCACCGGATTAAAAATTGTATAGAGAGAATCATATTTTTCTTTAGGGACTCCATTAGTGGCTTGTTTTCCAGCTCCCGGCCTTGGCCCAAAACGGCCCCAACCAATCGGCACTTCAGCAATACTACTAGGCCCCCAGTGAATAAATACACCAAATTTGGCATCTTTAAACCATACCAGATCTTCAGGCTGAGCATAGATGTACGGTTTATATTCGTCTGACACAGTCTCATTTTTTGAATCTTGTGCATTACATACATAAACGGATATTAATATCACTAATACCGAAAGTAATTTTTTGTAAATGACCATATTTTCTATTAGTTAGATTCCTTTTTATACAAGTTTAATATTTTCCACGTGCTTGTTTTTAATTGAAAGTTTCTAGTTACTCTTTAACCATCACACCACCACTCCCGATAACTATCGGGAACCACACCACCATCAATTCCCCTCAAGACTAAAATCCTCATTTAATTTAGGAAACTCAGCATTCATTTCCTCTCTCCATTTACACAACATTTGGTATAATTCCTCAGTTTTTTCAGGCATTTTTTCTGTCAGATTGTGTAGTTCGCTTAAATCTTCTTTAAGATTATAAAGTTCAAGATGTTCCGTTTCTCCATGATAAAACTCCAGTAATTTATAATCTCCATATCGGATCACATCAGTAGGGATATAAGAGTAATTTACCTTATGGTTCCTGACAGAAACAGGCCCATAATTTGGGTAATGCCAGAAAAGTGGTCTTAAAGGAAGCTTGTCAACTTCACTAAAAAGCAGAGGGAGAATACTTTCTCCATCAATAACCTGGTTTTCGGGTAAGTCAATTCCGGCAATTTCTGCTAATGTCGGATAAATGTCAATTCCAATAATCGGATCATTACTAACTGTGCCAGGTAATATCCTGTTTTTCCAAACGAAAACATATGGAACCCTTATGCCTCCTTCATACATTAATCCTTTTCCATCGCGAAGCGGGACATTATCAGAAACTCCTTTGTCCAAGAATGCAGCCCCATCTGGTTTTGTTCGTGCATTAGCTCCATTATCTGACATAAAAATGATTAGCGTATTTTCAAGTAGAGATAATTCCACAAGTGTATTATATATTCTTCCAACGGTTGAATCGAGGCTGGTTGTCATTGCAGCATATACAGGATCCTTTTGATTTCCAACAGTCTCTTTCGGATTAAATTTTTCTATCAAATGGGTTTTGGCTTCAAGAGGTTTGTGAACCAGAAAATCAGGTAGATACAGAAAAAAGGGTTCCTCAGCGTGTTTTTTAATGAAATTAATGGCGTGATCTGCCATAAAATCAGTCAGATATGCACCTTCCGGCACTTCAGTTATTGGTTGTGTAGCAAAATTAAAATGTTTGCCATGGCTTTCTATCCACTCGTCAAATCCTTGTTCTCCGGGAGTAACAGGGAACAGGTGCCACTTGCCAAACATTCCTGTTGCATAACCACCTCCTTTTAAAATTTCAGGAATTGTTATTATATCATTTGAGAATGTAGATCCTTCCGGCTGAGTATATTTATAAAGGTTTTCATTTCCTCTTGCTCTGGGAACATGAGTTACTCTAAGCACTCCATGTCGGGGTGAATATTGTCCGCTTAGAAGTGAGCCTCTGGATGGTGCGCATACAGTTGCAGCAGAGTATGCGTTTGTAAACCGCATTCCTTTTTCCACCAACTTGTCAATGTTTGGAGTTTCGTAATAATTGCTTCCAAAAGAACTTAATCCTGTCCAACCCAGATCATCCGCAAAAATCAAAACGATATTGGGTTTGGCAGATTCCTTTTTTTCGGAGGTATTGCAAGATGGAAGTGTAAATAATATTGGTAACAATAATGATACTCTGGCTTTTATCATGATGAAAAGTTTATATTTTAGTGAATAGCATGAAGGACAGAATAAAAATAACTAAAATTTTACTTGATTGAAGTAGGAATAAGCAACTTGAACGATGATTTACCCTATATGAACGAATATTCCTCCTTATTGGTAGATATATTCATTTCATTTGTTTATTAAAATAAACAGGAAACATCTATCTTTGATAAAATCTTTGAATTTCAAACAGACAACTAATTTTAACTTGTTTAATTATACACTAACATGAAAACAAAACTACAAACATTACTTTTTTTAACGCTGTTTTTTGCTTCATTTATTGCTAATGGACAGGATACTATACGTTCATTAGTTATAACGGAATGGCGTGGTGATTGGGAACATAATTCATACATTGAGCTTACTAACATGGGCAGTGTAGAATTGGATTTATCTGAATTTACAATTGCCTTATGGATAGGTGGTAGTAGTCCTGCAGATATTCCAGCTACAAGAGTACACAGACTTGAGGGCCTGCTTGCAGCAGGTGAATCTTATGTGATCATGGCCTATGCTGAAGCCTATCCGGATAATCATCTGAGAAATAATAAGCAGGCAGATTTGTTCGTTTTCGCGCCCGAAGATGCTTCAAGACTTATTGATATTGGATTAACTGCCGAGGATGATAGCATTAGTGATGGCTACCAGGATTTGTTGGAGACGAACAGAGGTGAAAGAGCTCATGCTCTATGGTATCATCTTGCAGTAGAGGATTCTGTGATGGTTGATGGAGTTGGAATGGTTTTCGATCCTGCAGATGGCACACCTGATTTTGCTAATTATAAAGATGTCGCTGGTGTTACAGAGGCAACGGAGACTCATATTCTGGTAAGAAAATCTACGGTTAAAGAAGGAAATCCGGTGTGGACAGATACCCGTGGGGCGACCCCTGAAGAATCGGAATGGATTCCAATACCTTTTGAAACAGGATGGTATCGTATGTATAGTGGAGATTTTACTACATGTGGTAACCATGCTGATTATTCTCTAAATGAAAGTTCATTGAAAGCTCAGGCCGGGGTAGCGATGGATATTGATTTTACTAATAATACTATTACTTTACCCTGGGGTGCTCAGAGAGATACGATTGCCCTTACTCCATGGCAGCTATTTGATTTTGGTGATGGTATGGCCTGGGATTATAACCTTAGTTCAATAAGGGAAGACTCTGCTCACTCTATATGTGTGACGGGCGATTCTCTTAGTATTTTTGTTGTTGGTGAAACATTGGAGCAGATTAATTTTAAAATTATTGTTGCCTCACCAACAAATGATATGAACGAAGTGTTTTCCTTAAGAACATTAGGTGGTGACGGCTATTATAATACCAGGCAATATTATTATGTAACCCAAAACGAAGCTGTTATAGATTCTATAACTGATGTTCCATTTGGTTTGAGAGTAGATTCGCTGTATTCACGTCTGGAAGTTGCTTCCGGAGCAAGCATGGATATGATTTGGCTGGACGGAGTAGAGACTGCCGATGTTAAATTAAGTGATAAGCTGGAGGTAACTGCAGCCAATGGAGAAAAAAAAGAATATTATATCAATGTTAATGATTATGAGCCAAATTCTAATGCTTCTCTTGGTGCTATTACATGGCCCGAAATTCCTGATTATCTCAGAGGTGGTGCCGGATGGACAGGTGATACAATTCCTAATTTCATTCCTGAAGGATTGGTGTATTCAATAACTGTACCTTATGGGGTTAGCTCTGTACCGGCATTAGTTGCTTATCCTCAAAACACAAATGCACAGATTACTATTGAAAGAGCTACTTCCCTTGCAGGAAGTTTTGATGACAGAACTACAATAATTACAGTATATGCTGAAGATGATACTACATATAAAGAGTATAAAGTAGTTTTTAACAAGGAAATTTTAAAAGACTGGATTCAGCCTTTTACTCCTGATCCATTTTTCTCACAGATACTCAGACATACATATTTTAAGAATTTCTGGTCAGAGATTTTTAATGCAGGAAACCAGGATCTTGATTTGAGTCATTATATGCTTTCTTTTGGAAATAATGGAATTGCACCAAATGATTTTATTTCTGCTGATCCTACATTTGACAACAGGTATATTAAATATGTTCCCGGATATAAATTCTCAGATGATCCTGCCGTGTATGATCTTGATAAAACGCTAAAACCGGATCTCTCTGTAAATGCTGTTATTCCTCCAAACGATGTTTGGGTTTATGGTCAGTATGCTGACAGAGATGCCAGGATGATGCCTGCACAAATGGCAGTAACTGATTTTCAGCTTGG
The DNA here is from genome assembly GCA_023135955.1 of Bacteroidales bacterium. Lineage (GTDB taxonomy): Bacteria > Bacteroidota > Bacteroidia > Bacteroidales > JAGLSB01. The sequence goes on from JAGLSB010000820.1 coordinate 12,231, forward strand.
ACCTTTTGTGGAGAATATATGGGGAATAACTTATGCAGGACAGGCACAGGTTAGTCCGGCTCCATCCAGAAAGTGGCCTTTATATATTTATAAAATAGTTAGTGATAGTGTTTTGTCAGGTGACAAAGCTCCTAATGATCCCAATGACTTTGAGCTGATAGATGTGTTTGGAAGATATCCTAATGCAGAACTGGCCACATATGACCCTGTACCAGATATTACAGATTGGTACCAAGGACTTAATGTAACTCGTAAAGATACTGTATGGAAAGGGAATCCCGTTTCAGGAGGCTCATTTGGAACTATTGAAAGCAGTGAATGGACAGACATCCGATATGCAGAGATTTATAATTCTGATCTTACAAATCTGCGTAAATGGGACTGGACGGCAGAAGGACTCGGTATCCATAATATTGAGCCTGTTACTGCATATAAATCAACAATCAAATCAATAATTTATCTTGTAAGTGATGGTTATGCAAATGAGCAAACAATTGATGGTATTGCAACAGGTACAAATGTTGATGGATTATACGAGGGAATAATAAAGGAAGATGAAAATCAATATCTGAGAATTATTAGTACAGCTGACGGTAGTGATAAAACCGGTACTGCTGAACTTCTGGTAAATGATACATTATTAGTAACTTCTGCAGATAGTGTGAATTCTACTACATATATTCTGAATGTTGGTGTTCCTCTCGATGATAATGCAGTTCTTACTTCTACTGTTTATAATGTTGAGATTACTGCCGGGGATGGATTAATTAGCGGTATGGAATATGGTCTTGCAATACAAACAATTCTAGATGCAGTAACAGTTCCCTCTCTGGCCACTTTGAATATTATAGACCAAAATGATGAGTTAATTCCTTTGGTGCTTGTGGCTAGCGATACTTTACTTGCTGAAACTATTGTTCACGATTCTGTTTATTTTGAAGTTGTAGCACAGAACGGAACTAATATCATTAAATATAAAATTTCACCTTCTTCAGTTGCACGCGATGCATTTGTTTTATCAAATGTTTATGATGTAGATCAGGACCTGTTTTTTATAAATTTTATAAATAATAATACAACTGTTGGAGCATTTTATGAGAATATCTTTACTGTAAAGGGAGCAACTGCTGTTGTTGTTGATAAGTTGGGATTTGTAAGAAATGTTGGTTTCTTAGCTTATGACGATGAATTATTAGTTACATCTATGGATGGCACAGTTCAGAATACTTATTTCCTTGGTTTTAAAGCAGAGCTTGATGCTTTGGGTACTGATGCCTACGTTGTATCAGATATTTATTCTGTAAATCAAGTTGATTTATCTATTAGTCAGGTATCTGATGCATTTGATGTTTCCACATTTAGTGAAGGGTTAATTACTGCCCCAGGTGCTACATTTATTGTTACTGACTTTGGAGGAGTAGAGAAAACTTCAGGATTAATGGTAGATGGTGATCTCGTTATTGTAACATCTGAGAATGGCTTGAAAACTGTAAGCTATACGGTAAGTGTTTTTACTGTAAACATTATGGGTTATTCATCAAGGACATTCAAGGTTTATCCAAATCCAACCAATGATAATCTTTTCATTCATGGTGTTGTGAATGGAGATATTGTCAAGGTTCTAAATATTGTTGGACACGAGTTAAAACAAATACCATCATATCATTTTAGTGGTGTTATTTCTCTCGAAGAATTAAAAACAGGTTTCTATTTCCTTAACATAGAAACTAAGAGTGGTAATGTCTATACTTATAAAATATTAAAAACTAAATAAGAAAGAAAATCCTCAATTTCCACCTGCTAACTTTAACCGTAGTTGGTAAAAGTCCCCTCCCTTTAGGGGGGGATTTAGGGGGGGTAAATTTACCAGCTTCAGACATCAT
>JAGLSB010000821.1 GCA_023135955.1 Bacteroidales bacterium
TAAGGTCCTCAATAAATTATAAACAGATGAATAGAATCATTGCATATATTATCACAATTTTATTGCTTCTATCCTCTTGTGATCAATTCAATATAGGCCAGGATGAGAATGGTATTGATTCGAATGAAGATCTGCAAGAATATCTTTTAACAGGATGGAACACATGGAATAATTCTAATCTTCTCCAGCAGGTATTAATGCCTGAAGGATTATCTATTCGCATTTCCTTTCGGAATAATCAAGTCACAGATGGTTTTCCTTATTATCTTGATCAAGCTTATATAACAAGTCCTTTTCATGACTATCCGGAAAAAATAGAACCTATTAATCACGCTTATGATGGGAATTATACAGACCTTAGAATTACCTGGAAAGGTCTGACTGCCAGGGTACAAACAGCAACTCAAAAAGGTGAGATTTTCATTTTATATACACCAGAGGTTTTGCCGGAGAATCCACCACTCATGATTGTAGAAACCGGCATGCTCTGGAACAAAGGTGGTATTGTAGAGAAAAAGACTGGATTTTTTCAAGCTGAATTTGGACCCATTACATATAATATAACAGCTACTGAGCGCGATTCTATGGTTCCTCTTCCTTTGGCAGCAGATTATTTAAGTTTCAGATCTGATAAGCCGGTAGGAATTTATTCCGGGAAGAACAGATCAATGGAATACATTCAACGACTTATGGTTAACAGGGAAAAATTGGTTAACTCACAATATGAGGTCTGGGGTGATCATGTTGAAACATATAAAGCATTACAAAATCTTTTAGGATGGAATCTAATTTATGATGCTAATAATGATAGGGCTATTACTCCTGTTAGTAGAAAGTGGAGTGAAAGTTGGGGTGGATGGATACTAAATTGGGATACTTATTTTACGGCAGCAATATACGCTATCGATAATAAATATCTGGCCTACTCAAATGTCATAGCCATTACGAATGAAATAACTGAAAAGGGTTTTGTTCCAAATTTTAGCGCAGCTCTTAATAACAAAAAATCGTGGGATAGGTCACAGCCACCGGTTGGGAGTCTTATCACTAAATTGATTTACGATAAATACCTTGAAAATTGGTTTTTGGAAGAAGTATATGATAAGCTTTTATCATGGAACAGGTGGTGGCCGGAAGCTAGAGATAACATGGGTTACTTGTCCTGGGGTTCCGATCCACTTCCTCAAGTTATTGAGTCGAACACAATAAAGGCAGCCATGTATGAATCGGGCCTTGATAATTCACCACTATTTGATGAAGCTCAATTTAGCCCAAACGCTCATATGCTTAATTTGGCTTCGGTTGACTTAATGAGTTTGTATATTGCTGATTGTAAAAACTTAGCTGAGATTGCTGATATTCTTGGTCATTCTGAGGATAAAGCTGAATTACTTGATCGAGCAGAGAGATATTCCGTTAAGCTCAAGAATCTTTGGGATGAAAATAAGGGAATCTATCGCGATCTATATCTCTCTACCAATGAATTTTCACCCCATTTTGCCCCAACAAATTTCTATCCTTTAATTGCAGGTGTTCCTACGCAAGAACAAGCTGAGAGAATGATTTCAGAACATTTTATGAATCCAGATGAATTCTTTGGCGAATATATGATGCCTTCAATTTCTCGTGATAATGCTGCATTCCCCGACAATTCATACTGGAGAGGGAGAATTTGGGCTCCAATGAATTTCATTGTCTACCTAGGATTACAGAACTATGATCTTACTGAAGCAAGCAAAATATTGGCTGATAAATCAAATGATTTACTTATGAAAGAATGGCTGGAAGACCAACGGGTATATGAGAATTATAATTCAATTACCGGAGAAGGGAATGACGTAAGTAATAGTGATGGGTTCTATACCTTGAGTGGGCTTTTTGCATTGATTAAACTTATGGAAGAAGGATTTTGGGATTGAAATTGTCGTCAAATCTATTTTTAAGATTCTAGCTTTTTTGTTAAGCTTATATTTATACGCATCTTTAAGAATTAAAACAATTGTTGTCCTTCTTTTGGGTATATGACCCCTCAACATTTTTAAGCCAAATATTACAATAGTAAATTAAAACATGACCTGAGTCTACTAGTTTTGCTGTATCTCCAATGAAAAAGCAATCAGACTTTTTTATCTTTGAACACAATTACATTGTTATGAATAAAAAATATCGCGCCTTAAGAGTACATGAAGTTTCTGGAGGAAACTTTGAAAGAAGGATTGACAATTTGAATATCGATGATTTACCAGATCATGAAGTATTGGTTCAAGTGAAATATGCAGGAATGAATTATAAAGATGCATTATCGGCCTACGGTAATAAAGGAGTAACGCGTTATTATCCTCATACACCTGGAATAGATGCAAGTGGAATAGTTGTAGAAAGCAAATCGAATTTATATAAACCAGGAGATCGTGTTGTTGCAGGTGGGTATGATATGGGGATGAATACCCCAGGTGGTTTTGGAGAATACATCAGTGTACCGGCACAATGGTTATTCAAATTGCCGGATTCTGTAGATCTTAAATACAGTTCATTACTTGGGGGGTCGGGCTTTACAGCAGGTTTGAGTATCATGAATCTTATGGATCAAGGTGTTAAGCCAGATGATGGACCTATTTTAGTTACTGGCGCAGCTGGTGGTGTTGGTAGCTGGTCGGTTTTAATACTTAAAAAATTAGGTTTTAAAGTGATAGCAGGGACCTCAAATATTGAAGATTCAGCCGAGCTAATTTCAAAATTAGGAGCAGATGAGCATGTTGATAAATCTGTAATTGATGACAAGTCAGGAAGACCACTTTTAAAATGGAAATGGGCAGGAGTTATTGAAAATGTAGGCGGAAATGTTCTTGCTACTGCATTAAAAGCTTGCAAGCCAGGCGGTACAGTCACATGTTGTGGAAATATTTACTCTCATGAGTTAGTTACCACAGTATATCCATTTATTCTTAATGGTATTAAATTAATTGGGATTTCTTCACCCGATGTTGATAATAGAACAAAGGCCAGACTCTGGAAAAAATTTCTTGATGAATATAAAGTGGATTTACCCGATATTGTTACTGAAATTAAGCTTGAGGGGCTCCCTGGAATACTTGAAAAAGTAATGAAAAAGAAGAATCGGGGACAGGTTCTTCTAAAACATCATTAAAAAATTACTATTTTTGCGAAAATAATTTATTAAATGAGCAGAAGTAATAGCTATACAGACGAGGTTAGAGAACGATCAAATTTTGATTTGAATAAGCTTATCGCCAATCGGGAAAAGCAGATTAAAGATAAAGTCCTTGCGGCATTGTGGGAGTTGGAAAAAAGAGGTGCCCTTGATGAAGAAAAAAGGAAATTACTTTCACAATACAGTTTCCCTACAAAAAATATTTTCAGCAGTAATACCTTTACCAGCCCCTTACCAAAAGGGCCATTTATGGATCCTAATATTAGTAATGATCCTACTTTGCCCAGGTTATTTTCCCGTTTTTCAATTCGTTTTTTTGCCTTATTATTCTCTACTTTTTTTGCAGGAATATTACTTGCTGTTAACTTATACCGACTAAAGAAAAAGGATCATATCTTAATTGTTGTTCTCTTTTCGTTTCTTTTTGCCTATTTGACGGTTTTTATATCAGGGAAATACCCGGATAAGTTAACGTTGATTACAATTATTATGAATGTAATTGGCGCACTTCTTCTCGAAGAAATGTTTTGGAACCGATTGATAGGTAGAAACTTTAAGTTTCAACGACAAAGCATTCTTCCAGCTTTACTTATCGGAGTAGTTGTTTCTTTACTCCTTTTATTGGGGATGTCATCAATGGTTTAATTTGAAGCATTATTCCCATAAAAGGCCTAATCATTCGCGCACTATTTTTAAGCTTTTTCCTATTTTTAAATCATGAATTTGAATACTTTCTCACCAGATCTGGTTAAGATATTCAGATACAATTATGCTATTCCTCAATATGGATTAACTACAGGAGAACGATATGCTGCCATTGATAAAATTGAATCAGAGCATCTGGAATTATTAATCGGCGGTAATCTTAAGGAAGGAATTGGTATGGCAGACAGGATTAAACAAGGAAGAGAATTGGCTGAGAGCTGTTAATCTGTCAATTTTTTGTCTCAAGAACAGTAATAACAATATTTCTGGCTTCCCGTGGTCCGTCAAATTCACAAACAAAGATATTTTGCCAGGTAGACAATCCCATTGTACCATTAATAATAGGAATTGTTTCTTGAGGCCCGACAATACCGGCTTTTAAATGAGAATCGCCATTATTATCCTGAGCATCATGTTCCCAGACACCAGAAGGAATTAGCTTTCGGAAAAGTGTAATTACATCATTTTGAACAGAATTATCCCAGTTTTCCTGTATCATAATACCTGCAGTCGCTCCCTGAACATAGACATTTACAAGTCCATACTGAACATTGCTTTTCTCCACAAATTCTTGAACCCTGGGGCTAATGTCAAACAGCCCATTGTGGGAGTCTGTTGAAATTGTAATGGTAGTTTGCATAAGTAAAGATTTTAATGTGAACCCTCCTTAAGAATATATAATGGCCATTAAAGCCTTTGCTGCAAAGTAATGTAGGTTTAGAAAGTAACCAGCAACCAGCTTCCATATACCCAAATATACGATAAAATAGTCCCTTTCATTATTCAACAACTTACCCTCATCCAAACAATTCTGTGTATCATCAATAATTCTTTGTAAAATACAAAATTGCAGTTAAATTTATGTTAATTTGTATTTCTTACTGCTAGAACCTGTAAAAAGAGGAATTTACTAGATGATAAAAAAAACATACGAGTGGAAATCTCTGGATAAGAAGAGTATTTTTGCTCGTTCATGGACCCCTTCAGAAGATGGTGCAAATACAATATTAATTGTACATGGCCTGGGAGAGCACAGTGGAAGATACGAGCATTGGGCAGAATTATTTACAGAAAAAGGATTCAATGTTATTGCCATGGATTTACGAGGGCATGGGAAGTCTGTGGGAAAACGAGGACACTCGAAAAGCTTAGAAAAATTACTGGACGATATTGATATAATGTTTGCTGAAGCAAAAAAGTTATTTCCTGAGAGTAAGTTGATATTGTATGGTCAAAGTATGGGCGGAAATCTAGTATTAAATCATATTATCCGAAGAAACCATCCGGTATCAGCACTAATTGTTACTTCTCCCTGGTTAAAACTTACAAATACACCATCAGATTTATTAATCTCGCTGGTTTCATTTTTGCAGAAAATCATTCCATCATTCAGAATTTCTACTGGGTTAAATATTGATGACATGTCTCACGATCCTGAAGTTGCGAGGAATTGCTTGAGTGATCCACTCAATCATAATAAAATTTCTTTGCGTTTATTTTATGAAATTTACGATGCAGGATTGTATGCTTTTCGGAATGTATATAAAATAAATTACCCATTCCTGCTAATGCATGGCACGGAGGACAATATTACATCCCCCAAGGCCAGTGAAGATTATGATATGAACACAACAAAGCGAACACACCTCAAATTATGGGAAGGACAGTATCATGAATTGCATAATGAAGTAATATATAAAGACATATTCAAGTATATTATAGATTGGTTAGCAGAATATGATCTTGGTCAGAATGTGAAATAGTTAACCTTATTTTAAGAAGTATTACAGATAGACTTCGATCCCTGAACTTTTATACTGAGCCTTCTAAATTATGTCGACGAACTGAATAGTATTCCTGATCTAAATTCCTTAAATAGCCAATTATGATTTTCCGGACAGAAATACCAACACAGAATTCAGAAATTAATATAAGTCATAAAACTCCAGTATTAATGATGGGTTCCTGCTTTACTGATAATGTAGGTAATTTGCTGATAGATAAATTATTTCCTGTTAAAACAAATCCCTTTGGAGTCGTTTATAATCCTTTTTCAGTATTTAAGGGATTGGAGATCATTATAAGTAGCAAAAAACAGGAAGCAGGAGATTTATTTGAACATAATGGAAAATGGCATTCCTGGGATCATCATTCCGTTTTCTCAGGATGGAAAAAAGATCAGGTAATAGAAAAGATCAACAATGAAATTAGTCATGCTCATGATTTTTTAAAAAGTGCTAAATACCTGATTCTGACATTTGGATCGGCCTGGGTGTATCGCCTTAAAGAAAGTCAATCTATTGTAAGTAATTGTCATAAAGTCCCGGCTAAAGAATTTAATCGTGAATTATTGCAGGTTTCTGATATTGTAAATGAGTTCGAGAAAATTCTAAATAAATTACAGCAAATTAGTCCTGGAATAAAAATTATACTTACTATAAGCCCTGTCCGGCACTGGAAAGATGGAGCACATGGTAATCAGGTTAGTAAATCAATATTACATTTAGCAATTAATGATATTCTTCAAAGTCAGAATGAAATTTGCGAATATTTCCCTTCCTATGAACTATTAATAGACGATTTACGTGATTATAGATTTTACGCTGATGACCTTTTACATCCAAATAATCAGGCCATTGAATATATTTTCGAAAAATTTGAGGGTTCTTATTTCGATGAGAAGACAATTAATCTGAATAACCAGATTGAGAAATTTATCAAAGCTTCAGGACATAAGCATTTTGACAGTGAATCTATACAGACTAAAGAATTTATTAAACATCAAGTTGAAGGGATTGCCGATCTGAAAGAAAAGCACCCATATTTAGATACTGATAAGTTATTGTCGGGATTTTAGAGCTACTATATAACATGATACTGTTATTTTCAATTTAAAATTGCGGCTTTTTTGCCCGCACACTGGACTGGTTGCTGGTTTAACTCCTTTCAGTCGTTGAACTCGCTTCGCTCGGTTCTGGTTTCTGGAAAGAAAGCGTTTTTCCTGTTTTTCGAACTAATTTCAATGCAAAAATCTAAACCTTATTATACTGCATTTCGGGTGTCTCGTTAAATTAGATCTAGGGTAAGTCAGAAATTACAACAAATGGATCTGTATTTGCCACATTGTATTACATTTACTTTGAATCGAGTAAAGCAAAAAATAAGAGATTGCTTCGCCTCCTTCGTC
>JAGLSB010000822.1 GCA_023135955.1 Bacteroidales bacterium
AATTAACTTCGTAAAGTAGAATTAGAGAAAAAAACAAAATATTAGAAAATCAATATGATTGTTTGAGAGAACCCGATTTTATCCCACAAGTTCCATTTGAGGAATTTTATCGTTCGGAATACATGAAGATATTACACGAGTTAAACCAAATTGTTGAAAAGACATTTGATGAATGGGAAAAAGTTTAAAAATTTCAAAATGTAAAAGTACACCATCTAACAAAGTGAAAATTTAATAATGGGTGTGGTGGTGTACCAACAGCCGATTCACGCCCAATTATCCGTTCATGTCGGACGGATAACAGCACGTAATCTACTAAACTTACACCAACAGTTAAGGAATGTGCAACAGTTATTAAGGTACATGTTATGTAAAATGCAAAGCTCATGAATATTAATATTAATGACGTATCAGAAACTGCTTTACTTACTTTATATAGTCACGCAATTGATGCTCAGACAAAGGACCCAATACTAAATGATAAAAGCTCTATTAAATCTGTTCAGCTTTTGAATGAAGAGTTAGCCAAATCTGATAAAAAGTTACATCAAAGATTATCCAAAGGTAAAATTGACAGGAATGGAGTTATTCATATTGCGATTCGGGCAAAAAGGTATGATAAATATATTTCAGATTTTATCAAAAAGTACCCCAAAGCAAAAATTGTAAATATTGGTTGTGGTTTAGATAATCGATTCGAAAGAATAGATAATGGAGAAATAGAATTTTTCGATTTAGACTTACCGGATATTATCGAGATAAAAAAACAGCTTTTCAATGAAACAAATCGTTTTCATTTTATTTCTCAATCAGTATTTGACTTTAGTTGGATTGAAAACATTGTTAGCATAGCAAAAGAGGAGATTTTATTCATAGCAGAAGGAGTTTTTATGTATTGCCGGGAAGAAGATGTTAAATCGCTATTCTTGATATTACAGGAAAAATTTCCAGGTTCGGAGATGGTTTGCGAAGTATTTAATTCGATGTGGCTAAAGGGTTGGTTAAAGAAATTGATGAATTTCAAGATGCAAAAAGAATTGCATTTGGGAAAAGATGCTACTTTTCATTTCGGTATCCGCGATAGTAATGAAATGGAAAGTTGGAATGAAGGAATAAATCTTATTGATGACTGGTCATACTTTGATAGTGATGAAAAAAAGCTTGGATGGCTAAAGATATTCAGACATATAAAGCTTTTTAGAAAAACTCAATGGTCCGTTCATTACAAATTGAACAAATATCCAAAATAAAACGAATTAATATCACAGAACCCCAATTGTCTATTCTAATATACAGGTTTGCAAACATTAATATAAAATGATTTTCTCCACAGAAGTTTCCTTATCAGTCTTTAATTCAATATAATAAATTCCCATAGGTTGAATACTAAGTTCAATCAGTATAGGATTGACTGTTCCTTTGTGATTTTGTACTTCTGAGATCAGATGTCCTGTTGAATTGAAAATACGATAAGAAAAGGTATTGTCGTCCGGTACTTTGATATAAAATACTCCATCCGATGGATTTGGAAAAACAATTTTCTTATTTGGTCGTAAATCACTTATTCCCATAGTACTTTTATCAAGTACTAATTCATCAAAAACTACAAGATTTTCATCTATGGCTTTTAATGTTAGTTTATCTCCATCTATATCAATATTGCAAAAGTGATGTTTACCAACAGATTTTTCCAGCCACCAGATTGGATCTGCTGGTCCAGATATTCCTACACCGGCACCTCCGGTTACAATCTGACATCGCCCCATGCCTTCAAGGCTACCATAATTAGTAACAGGAGAGCTTGTACTGACATTTCTGTTAATTGGTTTAGTTCTCTGGTAATTATGTGTGTGTCCGTGGAATGTCATATCCACGCCATAGTCGTCAAGTGCTTTCCACCAAGTGTTAAAGTAAGAATCCATTTCTCCCACATGCGATGGACCAGTATAAAAAGGTCTGTGGAAAAACACAAACTTCCATGTTTTATCTTTATTTGCCTCCAGGGTCTCCAAAAGCCATTGATATTGTACATAATTACCCGGATCCTCCGAATTAAGACAAATAAAAACGGCATTACCGTAGTTAAAAGAATAATATGTTTCTTCACCTGGTAGTGTGAACATCCCTAAATAAGCTTCAAATCCACTTGAAGAATTATCTTCATCATGATTTCCAATGGTATGATAAATTGGCTCACTGGAAATAAATTCCTCTCCATATTCATACCACAAATCCCATCCTGTTAGAATGGCACCATCGGCAATAATATCTCCCATAAATAGTGTAAAGTCGGTATCTAGTGTTGCTTCAGACATAGTATGCCACTGATCAGGATCCGAGCGGCTATCGCCAAAGGCTGTAAAAGAGAACTTATCATTTGGTGCATTTGAAGCTGTGTTAAAAGTTTTTTCTACTGACCATATAGTGTCTTTTGAATCAAACAGAGAATAGTAAATTGTTGAGGCTTCTGTTAAGGTCGGGAATGTATAATCATACACACTAACCCCAAAAGTATTTTCTCTCTGCAGAGCTTCAAATTTTCCCTCCACAAAATCATTTGTATATCCCCAGGCAATACTATCTGCAATTCCACTGCTTCTCCATGTTACAGTAAGGCCATTTAATGGATCTCCTAAACTACCAAATCGGATCTGAGAAATGTTTGGAGGGATAGGAATAGGTTCAACACTGCTAGATATTTCAATATCCAAGCCAATATCTGAACTTGTGGGAGAAGATTGGTGTACTTCTACTGCGATAACATTTACTTCAGAAAGAATGTCAGTGATGCTATCAATTGGGATAATTGTTCTTTGGTAAGCGCTTTCATCCCCTGATCCACCATAGGTATTATAATATACATCAACTTCTGCTATACCTATCCTAAATATTTCTTGTCCATTGATGTAAATAATTGCACCATCATCTACCAGGACATCGAATATAATACTCGTTTCATCTACCGAAGGTGTATAATCGAATGTAGATCTAAAGTATGTTGTTGCATATTTATTACTGGCATCCACACCATAACTTAAATATGTGGATATAGTAAAGTTACCCATAGTACCATATCCAAGAATTGCAGGACCTGAATTCCATGTAGCATCATCAAAGCTTACCTCTTTCCAGGCTGTACCCTGATCTGATCCATCATCCATATATTTCCAAACGGAACCCTTTGGCATAAGTGTTTGTCCAGCGACTGGATTTATACCAATAATAAAAAGAACAATCCAGAAAGAGAATAGTAGCTTTTTCATAATTATATATTAAATTGTAAATTGAGATTTTAATAAATGTAAAATTAGTAAATAAGCTTAATAGAAATATCTTTACTGAAAAAAATATTGAAATATATTTTATATTCTTTGACCCTGAAATTCTGTGTCAAAGTTTCTTAAAAAGATTATCTTTACTTACTGGTCGAACATAACCAAAAATAGGAAATCATGAAAAGAATTATTTTACATATTTTGATTATTTTTTCCGTTTCTGCTTATGGACAGATTCCAAATAATCTACCCGATTTTTTTAAAGATGTTTCTGATCCCGATACTCAAATGTGGGAAGAAATATACCGCCCTCAGATACTGAAAACATTTAGTAATGAAGTTTACGGGAATATTCCCTCAGGATTTGATCCGAAAGTGAGTTTTAGAGTAGAAGAGGAGGAACATAATGCTCTAAACGGAGTTGCGAATCGAAAGCAAGTCATTATCACCTTAGAAACTGAAGAAGGGAAATCACTTGAGATGGGATTACTGATTTATTTGCCCGAAAAACACGAAGGAAAAATTCCGGTTTTTCTTGGACTGAATTCTATTGGTAATCATACAATTCATCCTGATCCTGCAATATTCCTCCATAAAAATTGGTGTAGGAATAGGGAGTCAATGGGAATAACTGAGAATAAGGCTGTTGAAATTTCCAGAGGTAAAGTTGTTAGTCGATGGCCGGTTGAATATATATTATCGCGTGGTTATGGAATAGCAACAGTATATTATGGAGATATTGATCCGGATTTTGATGACGGGTATAAGAATGGATTGCACGGATTAATGTATAATGATGAAAATATCAGAAATCCACTTACTGATGCCGGATCGGTTGCTGCATGGGCATATGGACTATCAAAGGTTCTGGATTATTTTGAAGAAGATGAAAATATTGATAGTGATCGGGTAGCGGTTTTCGGCCATTCCCGACGTGGAAAAGCAACCTTGTGGGCAGGTGCTTCCGATCAGAGGTTTGCAATTACTATTTCCAATAATTCAGGATGTGGAGGTGCTGCTTTGAGTATGAGAAAACATGGGGAAACTGTAAAAAGAATCAATACTTCCTTTCCACACTGGTTCTGTGATAATTTTAAGAAATATAACGACAATGAGGAAAATCTTCCGGTAGATCAGCATATGTTGCTAGGCTTAATTGCTCCCCGGCCAGTATACGTTGCCAGTGCTGAAGATGACGACTTGGCAGATCCGAGGGGCGAGCAGTTGTCTGTCTTTCTGGCATCAGAAATCTACGATCTTTATAATCTGAAGACATGTGTAAAAAAGACAAAAGCTGTAATTAATTCACCCGTTAAAAAAGGATTAGTCGGATATCACATCCGCACCGGAAAACATGATTTAATGGCTTATGACTGGGAGCAGTACCTGGATTTTGCTGATAGGTATTTGCAGAAGTAGAAATGATTTGGAGAAGTTTGTGTTTCAGATTTATCAGTTTCAGGTTTTTCAATTATTATTGGTAGAATATTTCAATATGAAAAAACTAATACAATATTTTCATCCAAAAAAAGAAATGTATTCTTTAGAGAAGAAGAAAGTTACATTTTTTATTTTACAGGCTTATATTGGATTTCTAATTGTGGTTTTTTCCTTAATTCCAGAACTAATATCACCGGGTAATAATTTTATTGTTTCTTTTTTTTCAAAAACATCAATGATTCTGATTTTAGTAATTATTTTATTTGTTTTAAAGAAAAAAGGAATTAAAGTTGCAGGAAATGTTTATTCTTTTGTAATTGTTTTCACCCTATTAATATGGATGAATATTCTAACAGAAAATACTCCTCCTCTTTATAAGTATATACAAGGTTTTTATTCAGTTTTTACAGTATTAATTATTGGTTCGATGTTTTCTTCACGCAAGATCATTATTATTAATGCGATACTGATTTTTGTTACTACTACACGTATTTTTATTTTTGCTAAAGCACACTCGCCTGAAGATGCAGATTTCTTTACAACCGGTTATATAACTCATACTATTGGATTAACCTTTATTACAACAATAATATATTTTACTAAAAGATTTACAGAACTTGCTATTGAAAAGGCAAACAATGAGACAAAAATTAAAGAACAACAATATAAGGAACTTGAAGTAAGTAAAGAGGATATAAGAGCAACAAGCGAAGAATTAGTTGTAACAACCGATGCTTTAAAAGAGAGCAATGATGTGCTCATGATTGCATTAGAAAAAGCTAAAGAAAGCGACCAATTAAAAACTGAATTCATTCAAAATATGTCACGTGAAATCAGGACGCCGATGAACGGAATCCTTGGATTTTCTACATTTTTAGATAATCCGGATTTGACATATGCAAGACGAAAAGAATTTATTAGTATAATTCAAAATAGCGGAAATCAATTAATGCATATTATTGATGATATATTGGAAATATCTATACTCGGGACTAAACAAGTAAAAACAATAGAAAAACAAACTAGCTTAAACGATGTATTGTTAAAACTATTTTCAATTTTCAAAATTAAAGCAAAAGAAAGTAAAATTCCATTGTATTTGAAAAAAGGACTTTCAGACAAAGAAAGTCAAATATTAACAGATGAAACAAAGCTGAATAAAATTTTAAGCAATTTGCTGGAAAATGCATTGAAATTTACTACTGAAGGATTTATTGAGTTTGGCTATCGACTTAAAACGGACAATGAGCCTGTCGAACTGGAAATTTATGTTAAAGATACAGGAATAGGAGTGAAGCCAGAAAGTCAAAAGACTATATTCGACCGTTTTTCGCAAGAAGAAAAGGAATTATCCAAAAATGTGGGTGGTCTTGGCTTGGGTTTGTCAATAACGAAAGAAAATGTAAAACTACTTGGCGGAAAAATTAGTTTAGAATCGGAAAAAGGAAAAGGTTCAACTTTCTTTGTAACAATTCCTTACAAACCTGTAGATTCAGAAACAGAATCAAGCGATTCAGATATTAACAAAATAAAAATAACAAAAACCCAACATAAATACACAATCTTAATTGTTGAAGACGAAGAAGTAAATTATTTGTATATAGTTACATTACTTGAAAATACTAAACTTAATTTGAAGATTATACATGCAAAAAATGGAAGTGAAGCTGTTAAAATGTGCAAGGAAAACTCTGAAATAGACTTTATTTTTATGGATTTAAAAATGCCTGTAATGAATGGTTTTGAAGCAACAAAATTAATAAAAGAATTTCGACCTGATTTGCCGATAGTTGCACAAACAGCATATTCAACAAGAGATGAGAAAGAAGTAGCAATATCGGCAGGTTGCGATGACTTTATTTCAAAACCGATAAGTGCTGAAACTTTAAATGAAATTGTATATAAATATTTGGTAACAAAACAATAGTAGTGAGCCTATTCCTGGACTTAACATATTCAAAGAAGTATCAACAATATAGGTTACAGAAAGGCTGGGAAAGTTGAAAAACCAGCACATCAGCACTCCCGATAGCTATCGGGAAGCACATCAGCAAC
>JAGLSB010000823.1 GCA_023135955.1 Bacteroidales bacterium
CCGGGACATCGTCCCGGGATAAAGAAATCTCCAAGGTCTGATCTGTCAGGCCTTCAGCCTGAATAGGTTATAGATAATAATTATTTTACTAGCCAATTCTAAAGCTCTTCAGCCTGAAGGGCTGACAGATAAGTAACCCGGGACATCGTCCCGGGAAAGAAATACCAATACTCTTCTTCAGGCTGTAGGCCTGACACAAATATTTCGCCACAAATCACACAATGGAAAAAGGGCCCCCAAATATTGAGAGCCCTTTTATATAGCAGTGAGTTTATAAGCCAGGTTCTGTATCCCGAAGTACATCGGGACCTTCATCATTTATCTATGCAACCTACCCCCCGACATTGAACGGGTCGCTCTTAATTGTCGGTATATTTGGCCTTGCAACCTGTAAGACGAACGGCATGAAAAGTCACCTTTTCATCCGGTGAGCTCTTACCTCACCTTTTCACCCTTATCCCGATGTACATCGGGACGGTTATTTTCTGTTCCGCTACTATGCCCTCACGAACATCTTTCTTTCGAAAGTACAGAACCCTTTGTTGCCCGGACTTTCCTTCCCGATGTACATCGGGACGATGAAGCAACCCACTGTGGTGCAAAGATATTGGAAATTTATGTAATGTGAAAATGATTATTAGAATAGGCAAATTGTTTAAGGTTAACGCCTTTCTGCCGTAGAGTTCGCTTTACCCGGTTCCGGTTTCAAGTTTGAAATGATCTCACACGAAACCTCTACAACCTAAAACATGAAACTTTTTAAACCTTAAACCTCCCTCCTACTGCGGAATCATAACCATTGTAGCTCCATAACCATATTCCTTAAAAGAAGCATCCTGGTATTTTAGGTCAGCATAATCTTTATCAAGGCTTTTCCTGATTTCGAATTTCAATTTACCATTACCAACGCCGTGAATAAATACAATCCTGCGTGTTTTATGAATAATTGCAGTATCAAGGCTGGTTTTGAATCTTGCCATCTGAATATCAACGATCTCAGCATTTGAAAGCTTATTGTAGTCATCAACAATGTGATGAATATGCAAATCTACTTCCGTAATATTCTTAGATATAACTTCTTTTTTCGGACCTTCCACAATTTTTTTCCCATCCTTTTCTTCAAAATGCTTCTTTAAATCTAAAGTACTATCAACTCTGGTATTTGCAAATTCCTTTTCAGGTGATCTAAAATTATAGACAGTGAAAATAGCCGCATTTTGTTCCAGATAATCATTTTCTTTTAACAAAATTCCTGAATAAAGATCTGAAGGCATAATATCTATTTTCCGATTCACAGGTTGAATATATTTATAAAAACTGCCTCCAAAAAACAGAACATTAATATGCAAAACAATATTTTCATCCATATT
>JAGLSB010000824.1 GCA_023135955.1 Bacteroidales bacterium
CAAAACCTGCAATTTTTACAGCCTTTTCAATTGATGAGTGAGCTTCTGTACTGCAATAGATACGATATTCATTGGTGAGATAGCCTATCCCATTTATCTGGTATTCGCTAATCCGCTCCCTTGCTGTTAATAAAGCGACAAGAGTTGCTGTACTTGCTGTATCCTGGATTACACCGTAAAAATTATCTGGTAAGCCCATCATCTTTTTTAACCAATCCATCATTAATTCCTCAAGTTCTGAAGCAGCAGGGGAAGTTTCCCATAACATTCCCTGAACACCAAGGGTAGAAGTAAGCATTTCGCCGAGAATCGATGGGTAAGAAGAATTAGCAGGAAAATAGGCATAGAAATTAGGACTTTGCCAATGAGTTACTCCAGGCATAATTATATTGTTAACATCTGTCATTATGTTCTCGAGTGGCTCAGAATCTAATGGAGGTTCAGTTGGTAAGGAAGAAATAATTTCTCCGGGATTTAATTGAGACTTTACTGGAAATGAGTCAATCTCAGAAAGATAATCTGCCATCCAATCTACCAATTCGTGTGCATGTTTTCTGAATTCATCATTGTTCATAAGCGAAGTTATTTTAAATAAATGCCTTTTAATTGACACTCACAGAATATTAAGTAATAGTAATTATAACTGTTTTCAAAAATAAAAATACTTTTTCATAATTCCCTCCTAATATTGAATCAATATTAACTTATTCGTCCAAGTGAATAACTCCATACAAAGGATCTTATAAGCTTCACTCACAGCATTTTCTTTGGGATATTATTAGAATTTATACATTGCTATTATAATTTTGGCACATATTTTGATTTTCTATTATCAAATTACAAAATTGAAAAGTCATGAAAAGATTATTAATTATTTTAGCAATAACACCACTGCTTTTTACTAGTTGTACAAAAGATCCTTATGCGGATTATATTTCTTCAACAATGATAGCAGAGGTAGGTGAACCCGTATCTTTTACTAACCGAAGTCATGATGCCAACTCCTATGAGTGGGACTTTAATGATGGTTATTATTCAACTACTCTTAATGCAAGTCACAGTTGGAGGGCTCCTGACATTTATAGAGTGTCATTGTCTGCTTTTGGGGAGGACGGTCGGATTGATGTAGCCTTATCAGATATTGATGTTAGATATCTGTCATTTACTAATCTTGAAATTACTGTTGAAGAATATGAGGATCCTTATTACCTTGTTAGAGATATTAGTGTAAGGTTGTATCCTTCTGTTCTTGATTGGGAAGAAGAAGTAAATATGATTGCTGAAGGATATACCGATGAATTTGGAATTGTTACTTTTTCTAATGTTGCGATGCCTTTTAGCAGAAGATTATATGTTGATGTATGGGGACCATACCATGACAATTACCAATTGGCTGCTGAAGACGCAGTATGGATAGAAACTGATGTACTTGTACCTGATAGCTGGAATAGCTTTATTGCTGTTGTAGATTATTATCCTGAAGGTAAAAAAGCTGCAATTAACCGAAAAGACCTGAAAAAGATGAATAAGGAAGAGGCTATTGGAAAGGAATCGAGAATTCCAGTCGAAAGAAAGAATCTTGATAAAGGGAATCAGACTGTTAGATAATCTGAAAATATATTAAAGTCATGGCCGCTCGGGATTCCGGGCGGTTTTTTTTAACTAAAATTCAAATAAAGTGTTTAGTCCAGGTGGCACCACAAAGCAAAACTTGAATCCCGCATAGTCAATGACTTGCGGGATTTTCTTATTTTCTGTTGATGGGATTGTTGATGGTTTTTAGAATCTCAACTGAATGAAGAATCAAGGATTATCCTCTGAGGTTTTAAAACCCAACTTACGACGATTTCTATATTTCAGTTCTTCTTGTTTGGTTTTTTCCAGTTGTTCAATGTATTTAAAAATTAATATTATCTTCTCATCTTGCTCAATATCTTTGTTTTCAATCTGTTTCAGTTTCTTAAGTATTTCTTTATGAGATAATAAAAGCTCTCTCATTTTTGTAAATACACGTATAATCTGGATGTTTACCTGAATTGCTCTACTATTATTTAGCACACTTGATATCATTGCAATGCCTTGTTCTGTAAAACAAAACGGAGCATATCTCAAGCCCATCATTTCAGAATTGGAGGACGCAATTTGCGTCCTCCAATTTAAAAATTCATCTTTAGTCATTTCAAACATAAAGTCTTCCGGAAATCGTTCAATATTCCTTCTTACCGCTTCTTTCAGTCGCTTTGTTTCAACATTGTAAAGTTCTGCTAAATCTCTGTCAAGCATAACTTTTGTATTTCTTATTAGGTATATCTTGTTTTTTAATATTTCAGTATGAATTGCGACACTCTTTATTGATTTTTTCATTTTATATATTTTAGTAATTGAAAAGTCTCTATATTACTTAATGTAAAAATCAGCAAGAAATCGGTAGCAATAAGAAAATTATTTTTCGAGTAGAATAAAAAAACCCGTTAGATCAGTGATCTGGGGGTTTTGTTTTTTTGTTGTTGATGAGAGTGTTGTCGGCTTTTGAGATTTAAGATTTTGCGCCTGATTATCAGGTAATTCCATCCAAATTACTCGCTGGCTATATCTTTATTAGTAGAAAATCTCATTAATGAAACTTAAATCTGTCCAATTAGATTAGACTTTACACAAGTGTTATGCCGGTAATTCCGGCGGCTACAAGGAAGTTTGATTTGTCTGTTGATAGATTTGTAGATCTTTTTTAAGATATTGTCCCATCCCAAAAATTACCGAAGAATTTTGGGATGGGACAATTTCATATCCTTCCTTCCGCTCTAAAAACAGCACAGTAAAACTCCATACTTATACTATGCTCTATATAACAGCAAAGAAATCCAACAATATTTTATCCATTATTTTTAGGCTTTTCTTCACAATACCAAATCCAATGTCCGGAATTATTGGTACTTTTAGTAGGCTTTTTGGAAAACAAGGGATAAAATACTATTAAGTTACCTGCAACCATAAAACAACACTTCGAAAATAATATCTTAGATAATGACTATTCATGAATTTATCAATAACCTAAAAAGTGCCGATATAAAAAAAGTTTCGTATAAAAAGCTTATACATATTATTATACAAAACAATTTTCAACTCCCATACACTACATTAATATTGAAAAAGGGCACTCCAATAGAGAGAGGACGCTTAAATGAAAATGATGGCTATTTCAATTCAGAATTTGAAATCAGTTACCGAACAGATGCAGGTAATATAAAAGATTTTGGCAGAGCTAATAAACCTTTCCAATCAAGGTTTTATGGAACAATTCCATCAAAAGATATTAAATCTCTTGCAGTTGTTTTATTCTCTGAGATAGTTGAACAATTTAGGAAAATTCCAGCTTCTGATTTCGAAACAACTATGACAATTGGGCGCTGGATTATCAAAGAGGATTTTGAAATAGCTGATGTTTGTTTTAGTGAGGAATACTTTAACATTGAGGAAATTAAAAATCGATATGATTTTTGGAAAAATGAAACGAAGAATGATCTAATTGGTCAAAAAGAGTACCAAGATTTATTAACTTTTTTTTCCAAAGAATTTTCTAAAATTCAAATAGATACTCATTTTGATTATAAGTTAAGTAGTCTTTATGCAGATATTGCGGTTGATGCAAATAAATTGAACGGAATTAGTTATCCAAGTGTAAAAACTAATTATGAGGGATATAATGTTGCTCTCACTTCAGACGCTGTTGAAAGATACTTAGAACTAAAAGAAGTTGCAATGTTTAAGTTTGTAGTTAAAAATGGGAACCCCGTTGTTTACCAAACTCATTATTCTAATAATTTGGGACCTTTTAACTCTAAATTCAAATGGAAAAAGTATATCTGATGAAATTAAAATGGCAACAGTTAATAAATAGTACTTCATGTGGCCGGCACCGCCTGGCATGAAGTACTAGTTGAACCTTATCACCCGACCAATAATTTTTCCATGGCTTTTGAAAGGAAGTTTTAGATACTCAGGAAGGAGCGTTCTTTGATTTTCCGGTTTGCCATCAGGATAAAAGTCAAATTTACCCTCATCTAATGCAGGTTTGTCTCATTATTTTCTCTGAATTCGGCTCATTTGTAAGCAATTTTCTAATTTTCTGTCACGATTACCCTGACCCGCCTGGGCAGAGGAATTGGAATTCCTGATTTTATTGTTGTTATATTAGTGTGCCATTGGTAAATGGTGGTGATTGTATCCTCGGGATGATATCCACACTCACCAATCGACCTTTCTTACAATAAGGACATTGCTGAACATCAAATCCCAAAAGGCGTTTGATCCTCTCTGTAGTTGCTTCCACAAGCTTAATAATTATCTTATCGGGATGGTTCGGTCGGGTACATTGAACAAGTAGATGAATAAGGGGATGTTCTACACTAAAGTATTTTTTCATTCTCCGGCTCATAAACTCAGAAAGAGGCATGATTTTATCCTTTTTATATTTGCTTTGCCGGATGTGGATGGTTTTACGCTCAAAATCAATGTCAGAGATTTCGGCAAGGTTATCGTATTGTTAAAAAAATGGTAACTATTTACTAGGGGTATGCTACCCTTTTATGAAATTGTGGTTCTCAAAGGTAGTGCATAATTCTGAAAAGACATTCCGGTCGTGTTTTCTTGCCGTAGAAACAAACCCCTCTATTCGGGCATAGATCTCTGCTCCGGAGAAAGTACGAAAGCAGTTTGATATTTTCTGTTTGACCTTTGCTGGTCTGATATCTCTTTCAGCCAGATTATTGGTAAATGGCACCTCCTTATTGAAGGCAAATGCAAGTACCGCCTGTTGCTCCCTGATTAAGCGTTCAACCAGATTTCTTCCTTTAGTCCGTTTATACCGGCCTCTTTTCCCTGGTGTTTTATAGGGTGGGGGTTCCGCTCTTTCACCGAGAGTACAGATCAGGTTATATCTGGATTCAATATGTTGCCGTCGTTTGACTCTTTCTTCAAAAGGCATCTCGTATACGCTCATCAAAAAGGTTTTGAAAACCCCGGCCCATTTGTTTTTTCCGCTTTCAACCAATCCCTCTAATTCTCTCAGGATATGGGCTCCGCAAATGGCATGCTTCATCTTGAATTTAAAGTAACTGCTCCAGCAATCATGCACCAGCCAACCCCTGATTCTGTCCAATATTGATTTGTCGCTTCCCAATGCTAGCTTCCCTCGTTTCTCATGCATGAACAAATAAGTGAAGAGCAATGATGATGCTGTATGAAGCCAGTGTAATTTCCCAGCTACCCGGACTCCGCTTTCATCGGCATGGGCCGTGTCTTCACCGACTATCTTTGATTTGATGATCTCTTCGGGTTCTTCAAGCTTTTCATAACATTGCTTACCGGCTGAGTAAACCGTTGATTCATTGATCGGGTAACCAAACAAATCGTCAAACAACAATTGTATCTTCTTGAAGGGAATCTTAAAATGGACATTCAGCAGTACAGAATAGGCTTTGACCCCGTTGCCATATTGAACAGGGGCCCTGACCCCCTCAGGAGCTGTGCCTTTACACCATTTCCCACACCCCGGACATTTCCCTTTTAGTATCTGATGCTCTGTAATCTCCAACTCAGGTTTGGGTAAATTAAATACCTGGCGGGTTTCCGCTATTACCAGCTCATGATCTGGAATTTCATGACCACAACATGGCCTAGGCTTATGTTTTACTATTTTATCCGGATGCTCAACCTGTTGTAGAGTCCGCCCTTTGTGACCTTTCTGGCCCCCTTGTTTGCCTTTCTTCTTCCTGGGCAAAGCAGGCTTCTTTTTATAGCCATCACTCGATGGTGGCCTGCTGCTATTACCACTGTTGCTGTTTAATCGGGACTCCAATTCAGCAATTCTTGATTTTAGATCTGCATTCTCATCTTTCAATTCAGTATTTTCCTGACGCAGGTTCTTATTATCTTCCTCAAATGTTTCCAAACGTTGAACACGTGAAGTCAATTCCCGATTCTCTTGCTCCATCTGAGCTTGACGATTTAACAGAAATTCAACTTTCCTGGTAAGATCGGATATAGCTTGATCGGAAGACAAATCTTTTTTCTTTCAAAGCTACTCCAGTCATATCCTGAAAACCAAATATTTATACCTGATTTTATCCAATTTAACACAGCCAAATTGTTCATACTCTCTGGTTTTTGAGAACAGTAGAAGCAATCCAGCAAAAACAGTTGATTACCTGTGAATAAACTCCAGATTTTGTTA